>CAZKCY010000090.1:0-1025 GCA_964551155.1 uncultured Marinimicrobium sp.
CATGATTCCCAAATGAATGTAAGTCAGCCGGTGATCCTCGTCGCTCTCCATGCCTACGTTGAATATTTGATGACCCTGCTCTTTGCCGACGGCCTCGAGCTGGTCCCGAATAATGGAATTTTTCGAGGCCTGGCTGAATTCGTTCAAGAGTGCGATTTTCATGCTTCATAATCTCCGCTGCGCATTTTGGTCTTACCAATATAGAGTTTATGGGCTTAAACTTCAACCAATCAGGCAGCTTTTCTCGAATAAGGCCAGACCAAAATATTAAAACGTGGGGTGGTAATAACTCTACTAATCCGCTGCCAAAACATATTCCGATTCGCGGATTCCCAAAATCGCCAAAATCTGTTTTTGTGCAGCAAGCAGTATTTGCTGTTGCTCATTTTCATCCGAGATGCTTTTGGCTATGGCGACAGCGCCTACCATGGAAGCGATAATAGCGCGGGCCTTTTCCTTAACCATTTCCCGGTCGGGAGTATAGGGTAGCTTTTTCAAACGGCCCAGAGCGGTAATGCGTTTTTCCAGCATCTGCTTCATGCGCGAGTAGGCTTGTTCGTACAGCTTTTTAATTTCTCGCCGGTCGCTACCTATGTCGTTAAAGAGTATCGCTTCGGGAGCTGGATCGGTTAAATCCTTGACCGCGCGCAGATTGAGATAGTCGGTTACCAGAGCGGTGAGGTGCTTGATCGAAAAAGGGCCCTTCGCCAAGCGAGCCATACGGCTGCGCTTAAAAGATTCCAGAAAGGAGGCGTTGAACAGCGCTTCCTTGGATTCAAAGTGGGCGTAAAAAGCACCGTGGGTCATACGCGCCAGTTTCATAATCTGGCCGATGGAGACTTTTTCGAATCCCTCGCGACAGAACAACTCAGTGGCCGACTGCAGAATCCGGTTTTTGGAGCGCAACTTGTGATCTTTCGAGTAGGGCATCACCAGCTCCTCGGGGATATTATCTTGATCATATATTAACTCGGCGTATCTTGCCTTCATGACTAGCGTTCAGGAGGCTGTATGCGTTCACCTAT
>CAZKCY010000090.1:1035-8082 GCA_964551155.1 uncultured Marinimicrobium sp.
GCGGCGTCGAGGGTGTTTGGCGCCGTTTGTTGACAGGCAGCTCGGGTATTAATCGAATCGAGCATTTCGACGTGGAGAATTTCCCGATTCAGCTGGCGGGTATGGTGCCCAATCTGGAGCGTGACCCAGAGCTGGGTCTCGATGAACAGGCCGTTATCAGCCCCAAGGAGCGCAAGAAGCTTGATCGGTTTTCGGTGTATGCCCTAGCGGCAGCTCAGGAAGCGCTCCTACAGGCCGGCTGGCGGCCGGAAACTGATGCCGAGCAACGCGCCAGTGCCACCATTGTGGGCACTGGTATTGGTGGTTTTCCTGTTATTACTGAGGCCCAGAAGACTCTGCAGAGCCGGGGCCACAAACGGCTATCGCCCTTCACCGTGCCTGCTTTTTTGGCCAATTTGGCGGCCGGAAATCTATCAATTCGCTACGGTTTCAAGGGACCCATGGGCTGCCCGGTAACCGCTTGTGCGGCCGGGTTGCAGGCCATTGGAGATGGCATGCGTTTATTGCGCACCGGCGAAGCCAAAGTGGCTCTGGTAGGCGGCGCCGAAGGTTGTGTCGATCCTTTATCCTTGGCGGGTTTTCACGCTATGAAGGCTCTGTCTACCCGTAACGATTCTCCAAACGAGGCCTCGCGCCCCTTTGATCGGGATCGAGATGGCTTTGTCATGGGCGAAGGCGCCGGCATGCTGGTAATTGAAACCCTGGAACACGCTTTGGCCCGGGGGGTCACCCCGCTGGCGGTAATCAGCGGTTATGGCACCAGCGCCGATGCCCACCACATTACCTCCGGCCCAGAAGACGGCTCGGGCGCCGCCGCAGCTATCGCCAGCGCTCTGGCCATGGCCGACCTCCAGGCCGAAGAAATCGGCTACATCAACGCTCACGCCACCTCTACCCCAGTGGGAGACCGCGCTGAAATCGCTTCTTTAAGGGCTGTTTTCGAGGACCAACTGGCGGCAATCCCTATCTCTTCAACTAAGTCTGCCACCGGACATCTGCTGGGCGCCGCTGGCGGCGTAGAAGCGATCTTCAGCGCCATGGCGGTTACAGAGGGCAAACTGCCGCCAACTCTGAATATGCGCAGCCCCGACTTGGGCATGGAAGATCTGGATTTTGTGCCTGATCTAGGCCGACACCAATCGGTACAGCACGCTCTGTGCAACGGCTTTGGTTTTGGCGGGGTCAATGCCGCACTTATAGTCAGTCGCATCTAATCTTCGAGTAAACACAGTGCTTTAACCCAACCGGGAACCCCTTCAACCGCGCTTTTTCGAATCACCTGGGCACCGGGAACATTGGCGTGTTCACCGGGGTCTATTACCGTGACAGGAACATCGGGGCCAGCCAGATCTACAAGACCGGCCGCGGGGTATACCTGCAAAGAGGTGCCCACCACCAGGATCCGGTCGGCGCTTGCGACCAGCGTCATAGCCTTGTCGATCGTGGGCACCTCTTCCCCAAACCAGACCACATGGGGTCGCAATTGGCTGCCCAGTTCGCATTTCTGGCCTAATTTTATCGACTCGTAGCCGATATCATAGATAAGCTCAGGATCAATGGAGCTGCGCGCCTTGGTAAGCTCGCCATGCAGGTGTACCACTTGGCTGGAGCCGGCGCGCTCGTGCAGATCGTCGATGTTTTGGGTCACAATAGTGACCTTGTGGGTTTGCTCCAATTCCGCCAAAGCTTGATGAGCGGGGTTGGGTTCGACTTTTGACAACTGGTTGCGACGGGCATTATAAAAGTTCAACACCTTTTCGGGGTCGCGCGCAAACCCTTGGGGAGTGGCCACTTCCTCGATACTGTGCCGCTCCCAGAGGCCATTTGAATCTCGAAAGGTGGCAATGCCACTTTCGGCGCTGATTCCTGCACCAGATAAGATTACAATATGCGTTCTCATAGGGGTATTTTTGTGGCAACAAGGCCAGGATGCAAGCGGCACTTCAGCGCGCCGCTGTTCACTCAACCTCGCACTACTTAACTTTATTAACGGGAGAAGCGCCTTGCCGCTGTTGTTTAATCCTCGTCCGACCAAGAGCCCCTTAGCCAAAAAGTCGCTTCGTTTGACCTGCTTTTCGATGAATGTATTGGTCACTTTGCTAGCACTGATCGCCCCCAGCCTCAGCGCTCAAAGCTTTTCGCTTGAACCCCGCAACAACGATCTGGTGGGCGAAATCAAGGTTATTCAAGCTCGGGAGAGCGATACTCTGATGGATATAGCGCGCGCCAACAGCACGGGTTACCGGGCCATTCGCCTGGCCAACCCAGATCTGGATGTGTGGCTCCCAGGGGAAAGTATGCCGGTGGTAATTCCCAGCCGCTTTGTACTGCCCGATGCGCCGCGCGAGGGCATAGTGTTGAACCGAGGCGAAATGCGACTCTATTATTTTCACCAAGACCCCGAGACCGACAAACCCTTGGTAACTACCTATCCCGTAGGTATAGGCCGGGCCGATCGGCAAACCCCCACCGGGCGCGGCCACATCACCATGAAACTGCACAAGCCCACCTGGTACCCAACAGAAAACGTGCGTGCCGACTACGCGGCTCAGGGAAAAACCTTGGCCCGTCAAATTCCTGCGGGACCGGACAACCCTCTGGGAGAATACGCTTTGGTGCTGAACCTGCCGGGCTATTTGATTCACGGCACCAATAAGCCCGACGGTATTGGCATGCTGGTGAGCCAGGGTTGTGTACGCCTATACCCTGAACATATCGAAGCACTGGTAGCAGCGGTAGAGAAAGGCACGCCGGTAACCATTATCGATCAGCCCAGCAAAGCCGGCATAGCCGATGGCAAATTGATGGTAGAGGTGCATCCGCCGGTGTATCCGGATCAGCAAAGTGAACGGGGCAAAGACGAGCAAAAACTGATCAAACAGATAGTGTTATTGCTGGAGACACGAGGAGAAGAGCTGGAGGGTGAAATCGATTGGAGGAAGGTAACCGAAGCGTTTCGACGTGCCGATGGCATACCGGTGGCTGTTACTAGAGCGATTCCGATAACCGCAGCGAGATAAAGGCTTATCTCCGGGCCCGCCGAAGCGGGCCGAGAGATAAGTAACTGCCGGCGTTACTTCTGCTGCGAACGCTGCATCATGCGATCGATCTTGGCCTTGTTAGAGGCACAGCACTCTTCTGCAGCGCTGGCGGCTGACTGGGCAGCGCGAGCGGTTTCAGAAGCGGCCTGAGCTTCTTGCTTAGCTTCGCGCGCCATCTGCAAAGCTTCCTGAGCATCTGACTGAGCTTGCTCAATTTGTTCGGTTGAAGCGCAACCAGCCATCAGGCCAACACCCAAAACCAGTGCGGTAGCTTGCAAGCCGGAAAACATTTTCTTACTAATCATAGTTTGCTCCTTGTAAGACATTAAAAGTCAAAAATGAGCGGATTTTCGCTCTGCTCGTTATCAATCTTAACAAATAAGTCTGAAATTAACAGCGTTGATCAAAATTTGGTTCTAAGAAGGGGCCCATTTGATACGCCCATCACACTCCTACTGGCCTATAACAGCAAGCTGACGTCGCTTAACATGCAATTCCTGCCTCTATCCTTGGCTTGATAGAGCGCCCGGTCGGCGCGGCGCAAGGCATCCTGTACGCTCTGGTCGACGTCTTCCACCAAGGCTATGCCGCCGCTCACCGTGCAATAAATCTCCTCGCCGGCCGCCGGGATGGGGGTATCCGCCACGGCAGCGCGCAAGCGCTCGGCAACCACTTTGGCGTCGGCAAGTTCGCTGCCGGGCAGCAGTATCGCGAACTCTTCACCCCCGACTCGGCCGAGCAAGTCGACGTTTCTGAGTATTGTGCGCCAGCGTTTACAGACGGTTTCCAGCACCGTATCGCCCGCGGCATGCCCGAGGTTGTCGTTTATCTCCTTGAAGCAGTCCAAATCGAGCATCAATATCGCCAAGGGGTGACGCTGACGGCGAGCGCGCACCAACTCTTCCGCGGCACGGGCAAAAAAATGACCCCGATTCATCTCCCCAGTAAGGGGGTCGCGCCAGGCAAGATCCCGCAGCATGGCTTCGTTGCGCTTGCGCTCGGTAATGTCGCGAAAGAACCAGACCCGCCCAAAATAGTGAAATTTGTCATTGTGCAGGCCGGCTGAGTGTCGCTCCAGAAAGCGACCGTCGCGCAGTTCCAGCTCGCAGTGATCCTCTTCTTCGGGATTCAAGTACAACTCTTGTACCCGCTGGAGAAAGGCCTCGGGCTCATTTAACAGCGCCAGAGCCGCATGCATAATCCGCTCCTCGGCGATGGGGCCACCCACCTCGGGATCGACCTGCAAATGCTCGGTACCAATTTGCCAAATTTCCACAAAGCGCTGGTTGTAGGACACCACCGCACCCTGACCATCGACCACCAGAATTCCGTCGGGGGAGGCTTCGTGAATCGCGCGCAGCAGAGAGCGATCAAATTCCTCGCGGTGAATTTTAAGCCGTTGGCGAGCTTCATCCAGGTCGGGTTCGACATTATTCATAGCAGGCTCCCCTCGCAAAAAAGAGAACGAGGTCAATCGATCTCATTGGGGCAAAGAACGTGGGGTTTAAAATAATCTTCTGAGGCAAACTTTCCATAGTCAAGCCGGTCCCGAGGGCAGCTTCGCTGGGATGAAGCTAAGCCGTAGTCGTTGAAGGGAAAAAATGAGTCAAATAAGTTTTAGAACTTTGCAGAAAATGCCATGATTCGCGCCTGTGAGCAAGGGTTCAAGCGGCCTTATTTCAGCACCAAAATAGCGCACTTTTTCTCGATCAGGGCAAGTGGCGAAACTGAGCTGGTAAGCTTCTGAAAACATAGAAGTTTTCATTTTGGGCCCGATATTCCTAGATCTTTAAAACTTCTCAACCCATGGCCGTAAATCCAACTCCTGAGTCCAAGCGCTGCGATCTTGCTGGTGCAACTGCCAGTACTGCTCGGCGATGGCGGCAGGTTCCAACAGAGCATCGGGACCGCGTTCTTCCAGCAGTTTTTCATACTTTTCCGAGCGTATCTGGCCATCTATGATCACATGGGCGACATGGATGTTTTCCGGCCCTAATTCCCGAGCCAAGCACTGAGCCAAGGCTCGCAAACCAAATTTAGGCACCGCCAAATTGGCGAATTTAGCCCCGCCGCGCAGCGAAGCCGTGGCCCCAGTAAAAATAATGCTGCCTTCTCCTTCAGGGAGCATCCGTCGCGCCGCCTCCCGGCCCACCAAAAAACCGCCCAGGCAACCTACTTGCCAGCAGTGCTCGAAATCCTCGGGCTCAATATCGAGTATGCCGCCCGGCGCAAAAGTACCGGCGTTATAGACCACCACCGCGGGAGCTCCGTATTGCTTTTCGAGCGAAGCGAAAAGCTCGCCCACTTCACGAGCATCAGCCGCATTGCAACTATGGGCGCTGAGGGACAAGTCCGACTCCTGAGCGGCGAGCTGGTCCAGCTTTTTGCCGTCGCGAGCCACCATGGCTACATGCAACCCACCCCGAGCGAAACGTTTGCTCAACTCCCAGCCCAGGCCCGGGCCAACGCCAATTACAATCGCCAGCTTGCTCATATACTCTCTCCTCCAGTGGCATAAAGTGCGAAAAGTCTCGGGGTAAGCTCGTTCAACTTTCAAGATAGCAGATCAATATAGCGAAGCAGCTTCTGGTCTTAGCACCTGAGTCAAGCCGACTAGTGCGGCAGGCAGCGAGATTGCATACCGGTCGAGCAGCGCTCTTGGTTTTTCTAAAATGCTATTCTTGGCTTAATGCCCTGAATCGGTATGCGCTCTACCGAACCATGCACTCTAACTTGCCCCCTGAACCTACAGGAGTCAGTTCATGTCCGACCACATCTTGGCCATCGACCAAGGGACCACGAGTAGCCGCGCCATTGTCTTCGCGCCTGACGGGCGCATGGCAGCTCAAGCGCAGCAGGAATTCGCCCAGAAGTTTCCCGCCGATGGCTGGGTGGAGCACGATCCGGAAGAAATTTGGCAGGTGACTAGCCGAGTATGCCGGCAAGCTCTGGAGCAGCTGGACGACTCCCAGACGGTGATCGGCATAGGCATTACCAACCAGCGGGAAACCACATTGGTTTGGGAGCGCGAAACCGGCAACCCCATTTACCCCGCGATTGTCTGGCAGGACAGGCGCACTGCTCAGCAATGCCGTGACTTGGTACAAAATGGACACCAAGAGGACATTACCAAGCGTACCGGCTTGCTGGCAGACCCCTATTTTTCAGCCACCAAGCTTGCCTGGTTACTCGATAAGGTTGAAGGCGCACGTGAGCGTGCTGAGCGCGGCGAATTAGCGTTTGGCACCATCGACAGTTGGTTGATCTGGAAGTTTACCGATGGTAAGCGGCACGCAACCGATGCCACCAATGCCTGTCGCACCATGCTGTTCAATATCCACAATCAGCGCTGGGATCAGGAGTTGCTAAAACTGTTTCGGATTCCCGAGGCTCTACTACCGGAGGTTCTCGATTGCGCCGCGGATTTTGGCACCGCCACAGAGGGCCTCGGTGGTCGCCAGCTTCCCATAGCCGGAGTTGCTGGAGATCAACAAGCGGCGATGGTGGGGCAAAGTTGTTTTGAACCGGGGATGATCAAGAGCACTTACGGCACCGGCTGTTTTGCCTTGATGCATACCGGTAAAACACCCAAAACCTCAAATAATCGACTCTTGACGACACTCGCCTATCGACTTAATGGTCAACCTTACTACGCGCTGGAAGGTGCCATTTTTATGGCCGGAGCGACAGTCCAGTGGCTCAGGGACAAGCTGGGCATCATTCGCGAAGCGGCCGAAACTGAAGCCCTGGCGCGCGGTCTGGATTCCAATCGCGGCGTCTATCTGGTGCCGGCTTTTACTGGCCTGGGCGCGCCCCACTGGGATCCGGAAGCCCGCGCCCTGATTTGTGGCCTAAGCCGCGATTCCGGGCGGGCCGAGTTGGCGCGTGCGGCCCTGGAAGCGGTTTGCTACCAAACCCGGGAATTGATCGAAGCCATGGCCGCCGATGCCGGCGCGCGCGCGGCCACTCTCAGCGTCGATGGTGGCATGATAGTTAACGACTGGCT
>CAZKCY010000091.1:0-4961 GCA_964551155.1 uncultured Marinimicrobium sp.
CCGCAACCTGCGCTTCACCTACGGCAACCGCACAGTGTTCCTGGCGATCGTCGGTCAAGTGAAAGCGTTTTTCGACGCAGTCGTTGCCATCCAGCTCTAAGCGGTTGACTAAATTTGAAGGTTCACCAACACGCTTGAGGGTGATATGGTAGACAGTGTCACGAAAGCGGTAGTGAATTTTGTATTCATCCCAATCAGCTGGAACACAGGGTGCGAGACTGAGATGGTTGCCCTGCAACTGCAGCCCCAGTAGAGTTTCCACGGTCAGCCGATACATCCAGCCCGCTGCGCCGGTGTACCAGGTCCAGCCACCTCGGCCAATGTGGGGTGACACGCCGTAAATGTCCGCGCACATGACGTAAGGTTCGACTTTGTAGAGATCTATGGCTTCAAGCGTGCTGCCGTGGTTGACCGGATTGAGCATGGCGTACAACTCCCAGGCCCGTTCGGTATCGCCGAGCATGGCAAATGCCATAGTGGTCCAGATAGCGGCGTGGGTGTATTGGCCGCCGTTCTCGCGCACGCCGGGGATATAGCCTTTGATGTAACCCGGTTCCAGGTTTGACTTATCAAACGGTGGGTCGAGCAGTTGGATTATTTGTGTGTCGCGTCGCACCAGGTATTTATCGACGGCCGCCATTGCCTGACGGGCCCGTTGCGTGTCGCCGCCCTTTGAGATGACCGACCAACTCTGGCTTATCGAGTCGATTTTGCACTCGTCGTTGGTGCTCGACCCCAGCGGGGTGCCGTCGTCGAAGTAGGCGCGTCTATACCAGGCGCCATCCCAGGCTTGGGCCTGGATGTTATCGCGCAGTTGTGCGGCTTGGTCTCGGCACAAGTCGACAAATTCCTGGTCATTGCGCTCGCCTGCCAGATCGGCAAACAGCTCCAGGTTGTCGACCAGGAACCAGGCCAACCAGACGCTCTCGCCTCGGCCCTCGATGCCGACCAGATTCATACCGTCGTTCCAGTCGCCGCAGCCCATCAGCGGTAATTGATGGGAACCAAAACGCAGACCGTATTTGAGCGCCCGTACACAGTGCTCGTACAAGCTGGCGGCTTCCGGCGAGCGTTGCGGATGGTCGTAGTAGGCCTCTTCCTCGGCGTACAATTCGCGACCTTCCAGGAAATGAATGGACTCGTCGAGCACGCTGGTGTCTCCGGTCGTCTGCACGTAGCGGCAAGTGGCATAGGGCAGCCATAGGTAGTCGTCGGAAAATCGAGTACGTACCCCCTGGCCGCCCGGAGGGTGCCACCAATGCTGGACGTCGCCTTTGAGGAATTGGCGACCGGCATGCCGGATCAGCTGTTCGCGGGCCAGCCAAGGTGTGGCGTGAATCAGCGCCATTGTGTCTTGCAGCTGATCTCGAAAACCAAAGGCGCCGCCGGACTGGTAATAGCCGCTGCGGCCCCACAACCTGCATGACAGGGTCTGGTAAATCAGCCAGCCATTAGCCAGCACATTCAGTGCTGGGTCTGGGGTGTCGACATTGACTGCGCCCAAGGTGCGGTTCCAGTGCTCCCATACGGCTTCCAGAGCCTGGCGGGCACCTGCTTGCCCGGCAAACTGTTGCACCAGATGGCGCGCCTCATCGGCGTTGCCGGCGGCGCCGAACACAAACACCAGCTCGCGTTGCTGACCCGGCTCGAGTTTGATCTGAGTCTGAATTGCTGCGCAGGGATCGAAGCTGGCCCCGGTTCTACCCGACAAACGTTTACGGTGCATTGCCGCCGGGTTGGCGAGACTTCCGTTGCGACCTATGAATTCGGTGCGGTTTCCACTGACCGATCGCTCCCGCTCACTGGTCTGTGCGAATACCACTCGGTCGGCACATTCGCGGCCGTAGGCATTGCGAGCAAAGAGCGCGCCGGTATGCAGATCGACCTCGGTCACTATGTGCATCATATTGGCGTGTCGCCACTCGCCCAACACCAACTCCCAATAACCGGTGAGCGAGAGGCTGCGGGTGCGTTTTGATTGGTTGTGCAGTTTGACCACCAGAAACTTAACCGGCGCATCCATAGCAACGTAGGTGAATACTTTCGAGGCGATCTCGGTCTCTTGGTGCTCGAATACGCTGTAGCCGAATCCATGTCGGCACACATAGCCTGAACGGCCTCGGGCCGGCAGTGGGCTAGGGGACCAGAATTCGCCGGTCTCCTCGTCGCGGATGTAAAGCGCTTCGCCGCTGCTGTCAGAGATGGGGTCGTTGTACCAGGGGCTGAGGCGGAATTCGTGGGCGTTTCCTACCCAAGTATAGGCGCTGCCACTTTCGCTGACGGCCGTACCTATGTGTGGGCTGGCAATAACATTAGCCCAGGGCGCCGGCGTGGCCTGGCCGGGCTCAAGGGTGATTACGTATTCATGGCCATCGGGGGTGAAGCCGCCCAGACCATTGTCAAAAATGCGCTCGCGCGGCGTCAGTCGCTGAACTGCTTGAGCGCGCACCCGCTGCGTAGGCTCCAATAAATCCGAAGGACGTTCGGGGGATACGCGTCTATCCACCTGTTCGATCAAGGTGTCGGCGCTATCGCTGAAGACAATGCGGGCAACGGTTTGTAGCAGCACCCGCTCGTCTTCGGAGAGCTCTTCGGCACGGCGTACGAACACTCCGCCCGGTTTGTCGATCACTTGTGCTTCGGGCCCCGCATTGATCAGCCCCATAATCAGATCATGCAGTTCCGCTCTATAGCCCGAAAAACCCTCGTTGACGATTACCAGGTCGGCGGCCAGGCCTTTCATGCGCCAATAGGCGTGGGCCTGTACCACCTGCTTAACCAAATCGATACGGCTAACGTTACCGATCAGGAGTAGCACTATAGGTAGATCCCCCGAGATGGCGAAGCGCCACAAGCCCGGCTGCCCCAGTTGGTTGCGGGCGATGACGCTTGGCGCTGCGCGGCGCAGAGAGTTTCCGTAAATAACCGAGTTGGCCAAGCGGCCAAAAATTTGCGCATCGGCTGCGGTGGCGTTCAGGTGGCGCAGTACTTCCTGGCTTTGAAACCAGGCCATTTCGAAGGCACGTTCGACGAAGTGGCGGTCGGAGTATTTCTCGATCAAAGCCAGTGCGGCTTCGCGGGTCTCCGCCATTCCGGAAATAATCTGTACGCTGCCTAACTCATCGGGTGCCAAGCTTAGGATGCTGCGGATCGCCACGCAGGGGTCGAGTACCGCGCCCTGGGTATTGGACAAAGTTGGCGGATAATTTTCATCATCTAACACTACTGGATTGGCCGCACTGCGGCCGCGTCCTATAAAGCGAGCGCGGTCGGTCTCACAAGATGGCTCACTCGACACCGAACCCGGCGCGGCCAGCAAGTGAAACATCCAGGGTAGCTGCTCACCCGGCGTGCGCGGGCGCCGGGTGCAGAGGATTGCCTGCTGGCCGGGCAAGATCTCGGTCTGTACGAACAAATTGCTGAACGAGCGATGCGCCAGGTCGGCGTTCAGCGGCGCCAGCACTAGCTCCGCGAAACTCGTGACTTCAATCTCGCGGCTGCGCGCCGACTGATTGGTCAGCGTGATCCGACGGATCTCAACGTCGTCTTCCGGGGACACGCTGATTTCGGTGTGGGTTTCAATTGCCAGGTCGCAGCGCCGGAATTCTGCGCGCCCCTGCACAAAAATAGCTTCGTAGTGATCGGCTGGGCGCCGAGTCGGTTGGTGGGTCGCCGACCAGTATTCTCCGTCTTCGCGGTCGCGTAGATAAATAAAAGTGCCCCAATCATCGCAAGTGGCATCTTCGCGCCAGCGGGTAACCGCGAGGTCCTGCCAGCGGCTGGTGCTTCCGCCGGCATGGGTGGCCATAACGTGATAGCGCCCGTTTGACAGTAGGTGAACCTCAGGGAGTTGCGTGTTGGGGTCGGTAAATACTCGCATTGTGTCGCCGACTTCCGCGCTTGGGGGCTGGGCGGCCGCGCTGACTTCGGCGGCGTGCGGCTGCAAGGTGTCGCCTTTTTTAGGCACCCGCTCCTGCAACAACAATTCGGTCGCGCGCACTAGTGGGTCAGACATAAAGCGGCGCTGCATTGGCTGGCCAAGCAAAACATGAGCGAATGACAGAAGGCTCATCCCCTGGTGGTGAACCATAAAGTTTCGAACTATGGCGTGCGGCTTGCCTCTAGGCACGCGTGTGGGTGTGTAGTCGATGGCCTCGTAAAAACCATAGTCGCCCAGGAAGCCTTGCTCAGCCAAGGCCTGCAAATTAGTGCAGGCTTCGCGCGGCATAATCATAAGCGCCAGCGAACTGGCATAGGGCGCGATCACCAGGTCGTCGCCCAGCCCGCGCTTGAAACCCAGGCCCGGTACGCCAAAGGCCCGGTATTGGTAAACGTGATCGATGTCGGTGGCGTTGTAACAGGACTCGGAAATCCCCCAGGGCACGGCGCGTTGGCGGCCGTATTGGATTTGGCGCGACACCGCAGCTTTGCAGGTTTGCTCCAATAGGGTATTGCCGTAGCTGGGCATCATCAGTTGCGGCATTAGGTATTCAAACATTGAGCCGCTCCAGGAAATCAAACTCAGGTCGCCACCGTGACTGGTCAACAGGCGACCGAGTGCGAACCAGTGCTTTTGCGGCACTTGCCCCTGCGCGATAAGCAGGAAGCTCGCCAGGCGCGCCTCCGATGCCAGCAGGTCATAGCAAGCGGGGTCCCGACGCCGCTCATTGATGTCGTAGCCGATGGTCAACAAATCTTTTTGAGCATCGTAGAGGAACTTGAAATCCATCTCGCCCATAAGTCGGCAACGAGTGATTAATTCGTCGATGAGGTCGAGTTGTACCTGCGCAGCGGTGTTGTTCGAGCTTGAAACTGCGCCCGCCAGTTGCAAACGATTTGGAACTCCGGTGTTCTGCCACGATTTCGGCACCAGAGCTTCGAATTCGGCGCGCAGTGCATTCAATTGGCTATCGAAAGCCTTGGCCCAGTAAGCCTGCTCGCTATCCAGGTCGACATTTTCC
>CAZKCY010000091.1:4971-7923 GCA_964551155.1 uncultured Marinimicrobium sp.
TGCCGCCGATCCGGTCAAGCTCCTCTAATGTGGCCCGGGCCTTCGCCAGTGTCTCGGGCGGGCCTTCTTTGACGAGGGCGCTTAGGGCCTCTTGCGCTGTGCGGAAATTTTGCCCGAGTTGGGAAGCGGGTGAGGCTGGTAATTGTTCCGCCAGCACCTGCAATGAGTCTTGCAGACCCTGCAGCGCGCTCAACGACAGCACCGGTCGGTGTTTAAGCTCGGCCAGCCCCGCCTGCAGGGTGAGCAAACTTCCCGCTAAGTTGCCGCTGTCTACCGACGAGACGTAGCGGGGGTGAAGTGGCTCGAGCGTGCGGGTGTCGTACCAGTTGAGCAAATGGCCGTGATAGCGCTCCAGCTTTTCCATTGCCATTAGGGTCTTGTCGATGCGCTGCAGACATTCCCCGACCGTTAGATAACCAAAATCTACCGCCGCCAGATCCGCCAGCAACGACATACCCATATTGGTGGGTGAAGTGCGCGAAGCAATGGCCGGGGCAGGGTAGTCCTGAAAGTTGTCTGGCGGCAGCCAGTTGTCCTCTGGTCCAACAAAGTCGGCGAAGTAGCGCCAGGTACGTCGGGCCGCGGTGCGCAGAAAGATTTTTTGTTCGACGCTTAAATCTGGCGAGGGGGCGACGATCGGTCGGCTGATCCACCAGGCGACGACGGGTGACATCAGCCACAGCAGCAAGATGGGCGCCGCGACCAGCCAGGTCAGTTGGCCGTTGACGGGTGTTATGAGCAAAGCCGCGCCCAGCGCTAGCGCCAGAACCGGCGCAACCCACATTTCCCGGCAATAGTCAGCCAGCGATCGACAGGCATTGCGAGGCGCGTAGCTGGGCAGTTGCCACAACAGCAAACCGCGGCGCGTGAACGGCATGCGTGCGCCCGAGCGCAGCATGGCCCCCAGGGCAATACGTGTGTCGTAAGGCAAAAAAGCCAGACTCAGAAAGGCGAGCGCTAGCGGCCGGCCGGCCGATTTTCCGGTCAGGTTCAGGTGCGTAAGCCAGTCGGTAGTTTTCGGCTTGCGAATTAGTTCGATCAGGTTTGCCAGCAGACTGGGCAGGAACACCGTGGCCAACACCAGAAGGGTACAAAACCAGGCGGGGGCAGGGCCTGCCAGCCAGCCTCCCACGAGCAGGGCAAGCAGCGCCGGCGCCACCAAGCTGCGGCGCAAGTTGTCGAAAATTTTCCAGAGTGACAGCGCCGAAAGCGGATTTTCCAGCCGCTTCGAGCGGGTGCCATTAGTGCCAGCGGGCGCTGGCACGCGCGGCAGCAGCCAGCCGGCCAGTTGCCAATCGCCGCGTATCCAGCGGTGGCGGCGGCTGGCCTCGATAGCGACGCTGGCCGGTTGTTCCTCAATGAGATCGACGTCGTTCACCAGCGCTGACCGGGCGTAACCACTTTCTAACAGGTCGTGACTGAGAATGAGGTTTTCTGGAAATCGGCCTTCTAAGGCTTGGCGAAAAGCATCGACATCGTAGATTCCCTTGCCGATGAACGAGCCCTCCCCGAACAGATCCTGGTAGACGTCGGAAACCTCGCGAGTGTAGGGGTCGATGCCTGAATCGCCGGCGAAGAGTTTGGCAAAGCGTGATTGGCCGGCACTGGTCAGGCTGATGGAGGCGCGCGGCTGAAGGATTGCGTAACCCTCGACGATACGGCCTTTGCTGGCGTCGTACACAGGCCGGTTAAGTGGATGCGCCAGGTTACCGACTAAGGCGTGCGCCGCATCGCGCGGTAGCTGGGTGTCGCTATCCAGGGTGATCACATAGTGAATCGAGCCCAGCATGGACTGGTCGCCGACTATGTCCGAGAAGGCGGTGCTAGCTTCGCCCCGAAGCAAGGCGTTGAACTGTTCAAGCTTGCCGCGTTTGCGCTCGTAGCCCATCCAGACCCGCTCGAAGGGGTTCCAAAGCCGCGGCCGGTGAAAGAGATAGAACACACAGGGGCGATCGTCGCGGTAGGTGTCGTTGAGCGCTTCGATCCCCGCGCGCGCGTAGTCAAGCAACTCGGCATCCTCCGGCAGGTTTTGCTCGGGTGCGTCGTGAAAATCCGTTAGCAGCGCAAAGTACAAATTGGCGTCGCGATTGCCGAGATAACGTATCTCCAAAGCCTCGAGCAAATTATCGATGCCGCGGCGACTGCATAGCAGGGTGGGCACTATCACCATGCTGCGGTGCTCCTTGGGAATACCCAAGGAGAAATCCAAGCGTGGCAAGGCGCGCGGTGGTACCAACAGCGTGACCGCCAGGTTTACTAGCGCGACCGCCAGTGCCGAGGCGCCAATCAGCCCCGTAATACCGAAAAACCAGTAGCGCCACTCATGGGGCTCTAAGCCATCAAAAACCTGAAGCACGCCTGCGGTTGCGAGCAACGTCAGTAGCAGTGTGGTGCCCAAATACAGAGTCAGGCGGAGCGGCTGGCTGAACTGTTTCGCCCGATTTTTCAATGAACGGCGACAGTTTAGGGCGCGCTCCAGATGCGGTCGTCCCCGGTCGATCAGGTAGTAGCCGACATGGGCGCTGCGATCCTCTGGGCCCCGTTGTTCGGCAGCCGCCTGGGCCAGAGCAATGGCTTCACGTGCCGCTGCCATTTCGCTGCAGGCGCCGCTCCGCGCCAGGTCTTCGATAACATGCCGGTAGCTGTCGCGGGTGGCAAAATCTTGCCGGGCGTGCATGCCTGCCGGATCTTCGCGCAGAGTTGTTTCCACGACACTGAGCGACTCCACGTAAGTCTTCCAGTCCATGCTGCCGATGAACCGGAGACTGCCGATGCTGTTGGCGATGGAGATCTGGTTGGCGGCCGCGGTTCGCGCAGCCGCTTCAGACAGCTTGGATGCGGTCGCGCCCTGCTCGAGCAGTTTTTGTTCGACCCAGGTTTGCACAAAAGCCATAGCGGACCCCTGCACCTGGAGCCGGTCGTAAAACTCCTCCACAAAAGGCGCTGTCAGGG
>CAZKCY010000092.1:0-7919 GCA_964551155.1 uncultured Marinimicrobium sp.
TTTTATCCAGGCCGCCAGCTCCGGTGATACTTGTTGGGCAAATTGCAGCACCACCTTTTCCAGTACCTCGCCATTGTTGGGCAGATTGTCGCAGCTCAGCGCGGTAAAACTCTTACTTCCTGCTTGCTGCCGCTTTTGCAGCGCCGCCACAAGAAAGCCCACTGCCGAGCGGGGCGTCTGAAGATTTTCCAGATCGTGCACTATATCGGCGTTACTAAAATTCAGATTTCCCGTAGCCGGGTCGTGACAATAGCCCTTTTCGGTGATCGTCAAGGAAACGATTTTGATTTGCTCCTGAGCCAAAGTCGCAACCAGTCCAGCGGGATCCTCCGGTCCTACTAAGACTTTTTGCACCGCTCCTATCACTTGAAGCTGCTCTTCATTACTCGAGCGTTCCACCAAGGTATACAAACCATCCTGTGGCTGCAGCTGATCGCGCACTTTCGTCGAGCGGAGACTGCAACCGATGATACCCCAGTCGCCACCCTGGTCGTTGAGCACCGCCTCAGTGTAATACGCCTGATGGGCCCGATGAAACGCTCCTATGCCCAGGTGCACTATGCCGGCTTGGATGTTGTCGCGATTGTATTTCGGCTGTTTGACAGCCTCTGGCAATTGCTTGAGGGTGTTGGAGGAGAGTCGATTTGTCATTGCGGATTCCTTCAATATCGATGATTTACTTTGCGGCTTGCTCTGAGAGCTTGTGTCCTTCCGGTATTTCCAGCTCGGTAGAAATGCATCAGCGCCAATGGTATATTTCATTGCTAACGAGCTAGGTCCGGTATAAGTTTAAATTCCAAGCAAATGCAGAAAAAACTTACCACTGGGCAGTACTTTTCCAAATCACAGGCAGACCAACATTATGGTACATATAGCAGCAATTGGCGAAGTCATGCTTGAGCTTTCTCCTTATCCCACAGCTCAGGAAGAGCGTCGGGAAATCAAGGCTCTGTCTTTTGCCGGCGACACTTATAACACCTGCGTCTACATGGCGCGCCTGGGTCTGCAAGTCGATTACGCGACGATTCTTGGAGACGACCCTTACAGCGATCAAATTCTCGAGGCCATGCACAATGAAGGCATAGGCGCTGAATTGATTGAACGCCTGCCACGTCGTATGCCCGGCCTTTACATGATCCGCAATTCTCCGGAGGGAGAGCGTGAATTTTTTTACTGGCGCGGCGAAGCGCCGGCGCGCGAGCTGTTTTCCGATCCCACCGCCAGTGTTCGTCTGTACCAGCGACTGGCAAGCTACGATTGCGTTTACCTAAGTGGCATAACTCTGGCAATCATAGACAAGCAAGCGCGCGCCAATCTAATTGAATGCCTTGCCCAGCTGCGCGCCAAGGGTGTCACTGTAGCTTTCGACAGCAATTACCGGCCCCGGCTTTGGTCGAGCGTTCAAACCGCTCAGCAGGCCATGAAGAGCGTTTTGGAGCATACCGACATCGCGCTTCTGACTCTGGATGATGAGTATCAGCTTTGGGGTGACGACACCGTCGAGGGTTGCGCCAAACGCTATTCCGATTATGCTCTCAAAGAACTGATCATCAAGCGCGGCGCCGATGACACCATAATTCTGGCCGAAGGAAACCAACAAACTTTACCGGTACCGCCGGTAGAACAAGTCATCGATACCACGGGTGCCGGTGACACTTTCAACGCCGGCTACCTCTCAGCCCGCTTGACCGGGAGCAGTACCGAAGAGTCTGCCCGTCAAGGCGCTCGCTGCGCGGGGGTGGTGATCCGCCACAGGGGCGGCGTTATCGACAAAACGCTATTCAACAGTGAGCTGGAAAATTCCTAATCCAGATCAGCGATACTCTCATCGTCGTATTTGTTGAATTTTCCTTTTAAAGCTAGCTTTTCTTTAAAGCTAGCTTTTTTTGTTTTTCCCACCACTCATCGAAAGGGCGAAGCGAGCTGCTTATTCGTAAAGACCGAAAAGCCGCGGCAGCGCCTCGCTCATTGCCGGCACATAGGTGACCAGCATTAGCATGATGAACATTGCCAAATACATCGGCAGCATTGGCTTGAACATCTTTTCAATCGTGGTGTTCGCGATTCCTGCCCCGACGAACAGTACGCTGCCTACCGGAGGGGTGCAAAGGCCAATACAAAGATTCATCACCATCATAATACCGAAGTGCAAAGGCGACATTCCCAGCTCGGTGACCACCGGCAAAAATATAGGCGTGAAAATCAGTACCGCCGGGGTCATATCCATAAAGATACCCACGATCAACAATATCAGGTTGATGGTTAACAGAATGATGATCGGGTTGTCACTCAAAGCAATCAAGCCATCACTGATAATCTGAGGAATATTTTCATAGGACAGCACCCAAGACATGGCCGATGAAGTACCGATCAGCAGCATCACAATTGCCGTGGTTTCGACTGCCTTTACCAAGATTTCAGGAAGCGCACTGACTTTCACTTCCCGATAGATCAACACTGCGAGAATCAGCGAATACAGCACCGCAATCACGCTCGCCTCGGTAGCGGTAAAATAACCCGCCACTATCCCACCGATCACGATAATGATCAGCGCCAAACTCGGCAGCGCATCTACGGTTTTGCGCAATGCTTCGCGGGCAGGCATTCGCTCACCCACCGGATAACGTTTGATTTTGGCCCAAATACCGCAGACCACCATAAGCCCCAGCATCATCAGCAGGCCGGGAATGTAACCGGCAATAAACAAGGCGGCAATGGATACGCCACCACTGGCAAGAGAATAAACGATCAAAACGTTACTAGGAGGGATCAGCAAACCCGTCGTGGATGATGTCGCAGTCAAAGCCGCACTGAAGCCGCGATCGTAACCTTCTTTGTCCATGGCTGGCACCATGAATCCCCCCACCGCCGAAGTCGCGGCAACCGCCGATCCAGAGATGGCGCCAAAGAGAGTACAACTGATTACATTAACGAAGGCCAAACCACCGGGAAGCATGCCAAAAAACACCTTGGCGAACTCGATTAAACGTCGCGCTATGCCGCCCTGCCCCATCAGCAGGCCCGAGAGAATAAAAAACGGAATAGCCAGTAACGCAAAACTGTTGATGCCGCCGGCAATCCGCTGGGCCATGGTCATCATGGCGGGGGTGAAATCGATGGTAAACAACATGGTCAGCAATGTAGATATGCCGATACTGATTGCAATGGGCACGTTGAGCACCAGTAGCACCACAAAACTGACTACGAGGATAATAATCGAAATTTCCATACAATCTCTGCCTCTTATCTTTTTTATGCCTGGCTCCAATTACCGGAGCGGTAAAGTTCAGTCGACCGGTAGCTCTTCGTCACCCATTTGAGCCGGGCCTTCAATGGACGGCCGGAATACATTGTTCAACGCATAGAGGCAAATCAGTAATCCGCTAATCGGGATCACGGTGTAGATATAGCCGATAGGGACTTGCAGCGCCGCAGAGGTCTGACGCAGGTCGAGCGTCAACGCGACCAACTTAATGCCGCCGAATACCATCACCGAGGCAGCGAAGCCGAAGCAGCACAGGTTAGCGACCACATCGGCTCGCCGACGAGCATCGGGAGCCAGTTTGCTGGTGAGCAAATCAAGGCCCAGATGAGCGCGTGTGCGGAAAGCGTAGGCCGCACCCAAAACCCCGATCCAAATCAAAAGGAAGCGAGCGATTTCCTCTGTGAAGGAGCTAGGCTGAGAAAGTATGAAGCGGGTAAACACCTGCCAAGTTACATCCACAACCATCAACACCAACAATACCGCAAGGAAACCGGCCAGAAAATTATCAACTTTTTTTATCAACTTATTCATTTTTGCCATCCTCACTTCATTGCCTTGATGCTTTGAATAAGCTCGTAGACTGGCTCGCCTTTGTATGACTCGTGCATAGCCACAACCTCATCCATGAATTCCGTTTTGTCCGGATAGATGATCTCCACACCGTGCTCTTCCACAGCTTCGAGAGCGTCTTGAGTTGCCTGGGCCCAGAGCTGCTTTTGGTAATCCACTGACTCATCCATCGCCTGTTGCAACCAGGATTGTTGTCGTGCGTCAAGGCTGTTCCAGATGTAGCGGCTGATCAACACCACATCGGGGACATAGGTATGCTCATCCAAGGTGTAGTAATTACTGACCTCGTAATGTTTGGAGATATAGAAGCTCGGCGGGTTGTTTTCGGCCCCATCGACCACCCCTTGCGACAAAGCGGTATAGAGCTCGCCCCAAGAAATCGGCGTGGGAGAACCGCCCAGAGCACTAACCATGCGCATTGACGTTTGGCTTTCCTGCACCCGAATTTTCAAACCACTCAGATCTTCGGGACTTTTTACCGGGGTATTGACGGTATAGAAGCTACGACTGCCGGCATCGTAATAGCCCAACCCCCGAAGTCCAACCCGCTCTCCTGCTTCGAGCAAATCCTGACCAATATCACTGTCGAGCACCTGCCAGAAGTGATCGTGGCTGCGAAATACATAGGGAAGGCTGAAGACTTTCATGCTCGGCACAAAGCTCTCCATCGGGCTGGCAGAGACCTTGGTCATTGCCAAACTGCCGATTTGAAGCAGCTCAATTAATTCTCTTTCAGACCCCAGCTGGCCATTGGAATAGATATCAAGCCGCACGGTGCCGTCGGAAAGCTCAGCCAAACGTTCGCTCATATGCACCATGGCTTTGTGAACCGGCGTACTCCGATCCAGATCGTGTCCCATCTTAAGGATCCGCACTTCACTTTCGACGCCACAGCCAACGACGCTAAACAGCATGAGAAAGACAGCGCAGAAATAACCTTTTGACTTCATACTTGGGAACATTTTTATTTGCATGATAAAGCACTCGTTGCGAGAGGGGCGGGTAAGATCTATTTTTAAACTATAAGACCTAGCCGCACAGAATCAGATAATTATTGTTAGCGTCACCTTGCCAATCAGCATAAAGTGTAAGAGCCACAGCATCCTGTCAATTAATCCAGATTCCGCAGAATGGTTTCAACCATCTTCTTGGCATCGCCAAACAACATCATGGTGTTCTCACGATAGAAAAGTTCATTTTGAACGCCAGCATAACCAGAAGCCATGCTGCGCTTTACGAACAAGACCGTTCGGGCCTTTTCGACGTCCAGAATCGGCATGCCAAAAATGGGGCTGTTCGGATCGCTTTTCGCCGAAGGATTGGTGACATCGTTGGCGCCAATTACAAAGGCGACATCAGCGGTCTGGAAAGAGCTGTTGATATCCTCTAACTCGAACACCTCGTCGTAGGACACATTCGCCTCAGCCAGCAGCACATTCATATGACCGGGCATACGCCCGGCAACCGGGTGGATCGCGTAACTGACCTTGACTCCGGCCTGCTTGAGCTCATCAGCCATTTCCCGCAACGCATGTTGAGCCTGAGCCACCGCCATACCGTAGCCGGGAACAATAATCACCGAGCCGGCGTTCTTCATAATAAAGGCCGCATCTTCGGCACTGCCCTGCTTCACGGGCCGGTCGTCGGCGCCGGCGGCGCCCGCTACCGCGGCGTCGCCGCCGAAGCCGCCTAAAATCACGCTAAAGAAGGAGCGATTCATACCTTTACACATGATGTAGGAGAGAATCGCACCGGAAGAGCCCACCAAGGCACCAGTGACAATCAGAGCATCGTTTTTCAAGGTAAAGCCAATACCGGCAGCTGCCCAGCCCGAATAGGAGTTGAGCATGGATACCACCACTGGCATATCGGCGCCACCGATCGGGATAATGATCAACACCCCAACCACGAATGCCAAGGCGGTCATGGTCCAAAATATCCAGGGGGTTTGCTCAAAACAGAAATAGGCGATTAACGCCAGTATCGCCAAGCCGAGAAATGCATTGACGAAATGCTGACCGGGAAAGGAAACCGGTGCGCCCGACACCAAGCCCTGCAGCTTGCTAAAGGCAATTACCGAGCCGGAAAAAGTAATTGCGCCAATCACCACCCCCAACGCCATCTCGATGCGGCTGGCGACAAAAATATCGCCGCTGGCCGCAACCAAGCCGAAAGCGCTCGGATTGGTAAATGCGGCTCCGGCTACCAGCACTGCGGCCATACCCACCAGACTGTGAAAACCGGCAACCAGCTGCGGCATGGCGGTCATGGCAATGCGTTTTGCGATGGTGATGCCGATCACGGCGCCCAGAGCAAGCGCCACCAGAATCCAGGTGTAGGATTGCACCTCCGGGCTAAAGGCGGTGGTGACAACGGCGATCAGCATACCCGCCATACCGAAGTAGTTGCCAGCCCGGGAGCTTTCTGGCGAGGACAAGCCGCGCAACGCCATAATGAACAAGACCGCGGCCACCAAATAGGCGAGCGAGGTTATATCTGCGTGTAGTTCCGACATAAAAACCCCCGGTTACTTTTTCTTTTTATACATGGACAGCATGCGGTGGGTGACGGTGAAGCCACCAAATATATTCACCGCTGCCAGAGTCATGGCAACAAAACCCAGGGCCTTGGAAAGACTCATGCCGGTAGGGCCGGCAGCGATTAAAGCGCCGACGATAATGACACTGGAGATGGCATTGGTTACCGCCATTAGGGGCGTATGCAGAGCTGGGGTAACGCTCCAAACCACGTAATAACCGACAAAAATCGCCAGCACGAAGATCGATAATTGCGAAATAAAATTAGCTTCCACGGTATTCTCCCTAGTGCGCTAATTGGCTTGCTGAAACGCGGAATGAACTACCTGCCCATCGCGGGTCAAGGTGGTGGCGGCGACAATTTCATCCTCCCAATTCACCTTCAGCGATTTACTTTCCGCGTCGATCAAAGGCGTAAGGAAATTGAGCAGATTCTTGGCGTAAAGCGCGCTGGCGTCGGCCGACAAACGGCTGGGGATGTTGAAGTGACCTACGATGGTCACTCCATTGACTTCCACCACTTCGCCCGGCTTTGAGAGGGTGCAATTACCTCCTTGTTCCACCGCCAAATCAACGATCACCGAACCAGGGCGCATGCTGTGCACCATTTCGTCATTGACCAGAGTCGGAGCTTTGCGGCCCGGGATCAACGCCGTGCAAATCACTATATCCTGCTTCTTCAGAGTTTCTGCGACCAACTCAGCTTGGCGGCGCTTGTAATCCTCACTCATCTCTTTGGCATAACCGCCGGCGGTCTCGGCGGCGGCAGTCTCCTCGCTCTCCACCATGACAAATTTGCCGCCCAAGCTCTCGACTTGCTCTTTGGCGACGGGTCTGACATCGGTGGCCGAGACAATGGCGCCCAGGCGTTTGGCAGTGGCTATGGCCTGAAGACCTGCCACGCCGGCACCCAGAACCATCACTCGAGCTGGCGCCACAGTTCCAGCGGCGGTCATCATCATGGGCATGACCCGATCGTAAACGTAAACCGCCTCTAAAACCGCTCGGTAGCCGGCCAAATTACTCTGGGAGCTAAGCACGTCCATACTTTGGGCGCGGGTGATACGCGGCACGAACTCCATTGCCAGAGCATTGATGCCAGCTTTGGCATAGCGTTCGACGGCCTGGGGATCCGCGTATGGGGAAAGCGCAGCAATCAGTAGCGCGCCCTTTTTCATAGCGGCCAGTTCATCCGGCCCTTCTTCAGAGCCCGAAAGAGGGCGCTGGACTTTGAGAACCAGGTCGGCGCTCCCAAGGAGGTCAGAAAGCTCTGTAACGATATTCGCGCCCGCAGCCTCGTAAGCGGCATCGTCAAACCGGCTACTTAAACCCGCTCCGGCTTCTACCGCCACTTCAGCACCGAGCGCGATCAGCTTTTTTACCGTATCCGGGGTGGCGGCCACCCGCCGCTCGTGAGCTCGTCGTTCTTTTGGTATCGCTATTTTCATGGAACCTCTCCCTAAACAAACGTCATCCTGAACGGAACGCCTTCCCTATAGGTTGCGGCTAAATGCCGGGACGGATCTGGAAATTTTTATCTTTTTTAC
>CAZKCY010000093.1:0-506 GCA_964551155.1 uncultured Marinimicrobium sp.
GGCGTATGAGGCGGGCGCATGGACGCCCCACATGGATGAGGGACGTGTCCCGAAGCGCCGGGAGCGCGAAGGGGACGGCGCAGGAGCGCCGCTTCGGCTCAGGTTGATGGTCACTCGACTAGCGCGGCTGACGTGTTATTCTTAGCCTAGTGCAAGGGCTTTCGAAGGGAGCCGGGGAGTCCGTCGATAAGATCGGTTTCGTTAAATCAGCAACTCGCATACTCAACCAACTATGCCTCCGGCCGATACCTGGGCTAGGAAGAGTTGCGCCAAAATTTTTGTCGAGCTTAAAAATGAGCAGTTGTTATAACGGTTTCGTCTTCAATTTGGCCGGAGAGGTCGAGTAGTTATGTTCCCAGTTAAGTTGACGATCAGTCCTTGGGCTGCCGCCATCGCGGTCCTGATGGCTCTTGGTCCGGCCCAAGTCCTGGCGGCGGAACCGCCGGTGGTACGTTTCGATGGTTTTGGTACCCTGGGAGTGGTGCACTCCGACGAGGAACAAGCGG
>CAZKCY010000093.1:516-7917 GCA_964551155.1 uncultured Marinimicrobium sp.
TTTTGTCTCAAATCTGCTGGTGGCGGAGGGCGCCGGCTACAGCAGTGAGAGGAGCGCCAAGGTGGACTCCAAGCTGGGGCTTCAATGGACCGCGGATCTCAGTTCTCGCTTTTCGGGTGTGGTCCAGGTGATTTTCGAGCAGCAATATGATGGCAGCTTCGATCCGGCGATCGAGTGGGCAAACCTAAGCCTCGATTTGGGAGCGGGCGTAGAATTGCGTGCCGGGCGCATGGTGCTGCCGACTTTTATGATCTCGGAATACCGCAAGGTGGGCTATGCCAACACCGCCAGCCGCCCACCGCCGGAAGTCTATCAATTGGTGCCGATTACCAATATCGATGGCCTGAGTTTGACTCATCGCAGCCGTTTCCATGATGCCACCAATACTCTACAAGTGCTTTATGGCAGCAAAGATGTTAAGTCGGTCGGGGATGGTGTCGTTCTCGACATCGAATCGGAGAAGGGTTTGACTCTGGCGAATACTCTCGAGCAGGGATCTGCGACACTTTTTGCCAGTTATACCAACATTCATTTAACCATCGATGTCTTTGACCCAATTTTTGAATCCTTCCGGGCTTTCGGGCCTCCCGGCGAAGCAATTGCCGACCGATACGATATTGATGATACGCGCTTCGAGATAATGACTCTGGGAGCTCGCTACGATCCGGGCGATTGGTTCCTGTTGGGCGAATGGAGCCGCAACCGAAGTCGAAGTTTGTCGGGAGATAACCGCGGTTGGTACCTCACCGGCGGTTACCGCATCGGTGCTTTCACGCCCTATCTGACCCTGGCGGATCGTCGAGTTTTCAGTGAAACTTCGCATCCCGGTATTCCGCTACCTCAGGCGCAACCGCTCAATGCATTTTTGAACGAAGCGCTCAATGATGCGCCTCGCCAAAGCCGTGTTGCTGCGGGGGTGCGATGGGATTTTGCTCGCAGTCTCGCACTCAAAGTCCAATTCGACTATATCGATTTGGGCTCCGGTTCCGAGGGAGTCCTGAAGAGCACTCAGCCGAGTTTTAAGCCCGGCGGTGATGTGTCGCTGTTCAGTGCTACGCTGGATTTCGTTTTTTAGGAAGAGGCTTATGCGTAGGAATTTTGGAAGGCTTATTCTGGTCGCGCTTCTAAGCCTGTTGGCGAACCTAGCAGTGGCCGAAGTAGTTCTCGTCGTCTCCAAGGAAACTCCGCTCACTGCGATCGACCCGGATCTTTTGGCCGACATCTATTTGGGCCGTGCGACGCAATTGCCTGATGGTACTAACCTGACCCCGCTCAATCAGTCGGAAAGTTCGCCAGCTTACCCGGAATTTTATCGCCAGTATCTGGGCCGCTCGCCGGCGCAAATCAAATCCCATTGGTCCCGGTTGATTTTTACCGGGCGAGGTCAGCCGCCTCGAAGCGTTGGCGGAAATGAAGCTATGGCCGAGGCTATCGCGAACACGCCCGACGCCATAGGCTATCTCGATTCGGAATACCTGACGAATTCATTGCGAGTTGTCACCGTTGAGTAAATCGGACCTGCCTCCAACAGAAACCGGTGGGCGCCCCCAGGACGCCGCCGCTAACCGCTGGTTGCGATCGCTCGCCGATCCGCCGGTTCTGTTCACCATTTTGGCGATCGTAATACTGGCGCTGCTTTGGAGTGTAACTCTCAACCTCATTGCCAGGGAGCGAGCAGCCGCGCAACGCTCGGCAGCCGCCTTGACCGCGGATGTGGCGGACACCTACGAGGCGCAAGTGGTACGGGCGCTGCGCGAAATCGATCAAACATTAAAACTGGTTCGTTACGAGTTAGAGCGCCAATCGCCGGAAGCGGCGCTGAAGAGTTTGCAAGGCCGCGGTCTCCTGCCGCCTCCCATGCTGTTTACCGTGGATATTTTGAACGCCGAAGGTTCTCTCGTTGCGTCCAACGAGGATGCCGAATTTCGTGAACCGCCTCCCGCCCAGTTGCTGGCTAAGGCGCGCCTAGACGGAGCCATGGTGGTGAGCATGGCCAGACGGGGTAGAGACGAAGAGTGGCTGCTACATTTCGCGCTTGGCTATAGTATCGGAAGCGAAAAGTCTGTTGGCACTGTTGCGGTGGAAGTGCCTGCGGGTTATTTCGTAAGCGGTTATGAGCTTTCGGTGATGGGCAAGCACGGCGTGCTTGGGCTGCTAGGTACGGACGGAATTTTCAGAGTTCGCCGCACCGGCGACACGCTGGCGGTGGGTGATCAAGTCGATTATACCTCGCTGGTTTCCGACGATATGGCGATGGAGTCAAGCGCCGAACTTCGCCTCAGTCCTTGGGACCATAGACGACGCTACCTTGTCGTGCGCAAGCTGTACCAGTACCCGCTGGCGATAGTGGTAGGTTTGGCAGAAAGTGAACAGCTCGCCGAAGCGAGTGAGATGGCGCGAATCTACCTATGGCGATCGGCAGGCGCCAGCTTATTAGTGATCGTGGTGCTGGCGGTGCTCGGGCGCTTGAGTTGGCGCCTCCAGCAAGAGCGCGGTCGGGTTTTGGAGGAGCGCATTGCTCATGCCCAGCGCGTGGAGTATCTCGCCTTTCACGACAGCCTGACCGATCTGCCCAATCGAGCCTATTTTAGCCGGTTGCTGATTGAAAACATGCTCCGCGCTCAACGTTACGGAGGGTGCTTTGCGCTGTTGTTTCTAGACCTCGATCGATTCAAGACCATCAATGACTCTCTCGGTCACGATGCTGGCGACGAACTCTTGCGCGAAATGGCGCGTCGTTTGCGCGGCGCCGTGCGTGAAAGTGACATAGTCGCCCGCTTGGGTGGAGATGAGTTCGTGATGCTCTTACCGGAAATAACCGAACCTGTGCAGGTTACGCCGGTTGCCGAAAAGATTCTGGCATCGGTCGCCAAACCCTTTACTCTGGCGGGCCAGGAATTTCGCGTTACTGTAAGTGTCGGCGTTACCGTGTTTCCCGACGACGGCGATGACGAACAGACCTTGATGAAAAACGCTGACGTCGCCATGTACCACGCCAAGGCACTGGGCAAGAATAACTTCCAATTTTACTCCCAGGAATTAAACACCGACTCGCTTGAACGTCTGGCTTTGGAGTCCAGCCTTAGAAATGCCCTCGAGCGCGACGAGCTCCGCTTGTACTATCAGCCCAAGCGGCGCATGGAGAGCGGAGAAATTACCGGCATGGAAGCGCTGTTGCGCTGGCAGCACCCCGAACTGGGTATGATTCTGCCCATGAAGTTTATTCCCCAGGCGGAGGAGACCGGCCTCATTATTCCAATTGGGCGCTGGGTTTTTAGAACGGCCTGCGAGCAGAATGTCGCTTGGCAGCGAGAGGGCTTCCCGGCTTTGAGTATGGCGGTGAATCTCTCTGCCCGTCAGTTTATCGACGAACATTTATTGGACGACATCAAGCTTGCGCTCGATGAGACCGGCATGGATCCCTGCTTGCTGGAGGTAGAAATTACCGAAAGCATGGTAATGCACGATATGCAGAAAACTATCCGGATCCTGGAAAAGCTAAGGGAAATGGGGGTGCGCGTCGCCATCGACGACTTTGGCACTGGCTATTCATCGCTCTCGAACCTGAAGCAGTTCCCCGTCGATACCATCAAAATTGATGGCTCCTTTATTCAGGAAGTCGCACGCTCGACAGAAGACCAGGGGCTTACTGAGGCGATCATAGCGGTGGGTCGCAGCCTTGGCTTGACCGTGGTCGCCGAGTGCGTTGAAACGGTCGAACAGTTTGATTTTTTACGCGATCGCGCCTGCGACGAGTTTCAGGGCATATACGGCAACGGACCTTTGGCAGCAGATGAGTTTGCGCAAATTGTATGGCGTAAGTCCAAGCCCGCTGATTGATCTCGATATGGTTGCGGTGCGCCTGCGATTTGAAAAGTGACTTGTTAATGTTGATAATGGTTGCATATACAGTATCGTTAGCCGGCCTCGGATCACTTCATGACTCGAACGACCAGACCTCTTGCAGGGTGGGCACTGCCCACCGAACGGCCTAAAACAACGACACAGGCTCCTGATCCCGGCACCAGCAAACTGCTCAAACGCCAGTTCCATCGCAACGGCGCAATATCCGAAGCGACCGCCCAGGCGGGCTTTCTCGATGTTCGGCGGCGGTTCGATTTTCGCTCGATCGAAGTCGGACGCTGGGTGACCGAGGCGGAAAAGCGGCGCACCGGTGGGCTCTTCTACGACGCCCTCTGCGATCTGATGACCATTCTCGGCGGGTCGGAAATTCTGATCTCGCTGCGCGGCTCACTGGCTTTGCAATACGGCACTGGCGGCCAGCGGGGTGTGGCGGCGCATTACACGCCCGTCACTCGCACTTTCTCTTTGGCCAAGAATGCCGGCCCCGGCAGCATCGCCCACGAATGGTTTCATGCCTTTGATCATTACATCGCGAGCAAGGCGTTTCGTCATTCAGGGAATATTTTCGCCTCCAAGGCCTGGCTCGAGCGCTGCGAGCCGATAGCGCATCCGCTCAATGCCCTGTTGAATGACTGTTTCAAAGCGGTGTTGTTGGACGAGAGCGGCAAGCGGCCCAGCGAGCTGTTTCGCAACTCCAGCGCGCGCGATAGACAGCTGGGCAGTTGCTATTACGCGCTGCCGGAGGAGTTGTGCGCGCGTGCCTTTGAAGCCTTTGTTCAGGACGCGCCGATCAAGAACCAGTTTCTGGTGGCCGGCACCCTTAAATCGGAGGAGGCTCAGCTGGGGCTCTATCCCTTCGGCGCGCAACGCGAGCGGATCAACGCTGCTTTCAAGGCTTACTTTGGCACCCTTGGGCGAGCGCTCACTTAGCAGGAGTTATCCGCAAAACCCTGCCTTGAGGGCTGTCGGTCAGCAAATAAACGGCGCCGTCCGGTCCGGTTTTTACCGTGCGAATTCGCTCGCCCAACTCACTGAACAATATTTCCCGCTGCTCGGCGCCTCCGCTGGTAAGCACCACTCTGTGCACCTGCCGGCTGGCCAGCCCGCCCACCAGCAAGCTGCCCTGCCATTCGGGGAATAGCTCGCCTCGGTAGAGTGTCAGGCCCGAAGGGGCTATGGATGGCGTCCAGTGCAGCAGGGGAGCCGCCATATCTTCGCGCTCGGTAAAAGGCGAAACCCGGGCGCCGGTGTAATCCAGACCCTGGGTAACCACTGGCCAACCGTAGTTGGCCCCCGGCTCAATTAAATTGATTTCATCTCCGCCTCTGGGGCCGTGCTCGTGGCTGATCAAACGATTCCGCTCAGAGTCGTAAAACAGCCCCTGGGGGTTGCGGTGCCCGTAGCTGTAGATTTCCGGCAGGACGTCTGGCTGGCCCCAAAAGGGATTGTCGGCGGGTGCCGAGCCATCGGGATTGAGGCGCACAATGGTGCCAATGTGGCTGTCCAGTTTCTGGGCTTCCTCCCGGTAGTCGAAGCCGTCGCCCAAGGTTAGGATCAGAGTGCCATCGGCGAGCATGGCCAGGCGGGCGCCAAAGTGGGCATCGGCGCGTTTGGCGGGCTGGGCTCGAAATATTTCCTCGACCTCTTCCAGTGCCTGCTCGCCCAGGCGCGCCCGGGCCAGGCAGGTATGATTGGCATCGTATGTGCCGCAGGCATAGCTGAAGTACAAACGCCGGCTTTGCTCAAAATCCGCCGCCAGCAGGATATCGTGCAAACCGCCCTGGCCGGAAACGAACAGCTCGGGAAGGCCCGAGAGGGGATCGCTCAGAAGCTGGTCCTGGGTATCCAGTAACCTGAGGCGGCCGGCGCGTTCGCTCACCAGAGCGCGGCCGTCGGGCAGAAAGGCGATGTCCCAGGGATGTTCCAGACCCTCGGCCAGGGTTTCGATGCGATAGGCGGGGTTTTGGTCGGCGGCAGCTTCAGCCTGAGCATATTTTTCGGTCAGCAGGAGACCACTGGCCAGCAGCAGTATCAGGAGGGGACTCTTGAAACTGCTAGCTCGAGCACTGAGATCGTTGCCACTGACCAGGCGCCCAAACAACCAACCGGCAAAAGCGGCGCTGGCAAGCATAGCCGCGGTGCCTTCAGCGCTTCGGGTGGCGGCGATCAAGGTTGGCATTGGGGCCAGCGCATTGACGATCACAAACGTCAGCCACAGCCCAAGCGCAGCGGCGATCGCGCACCAGAGGCCTTGCCAGCGGTGCTGGATCAGGCGCGCCAATACCAACGCCGCGGTTTGCGAGACCAGGAAGCCGGGCGCGAACAGAAAGGCGTAGACAGGACCAAAATTGACCAGGTCCTGCCAGCTGGTAGCCAGACGCACCCCCGGTTCGATTGTGACGCCTAAAGACTGCAGCGCCTGCAGGTTGAACTGGGTTTGAATCAGGCTGCCTAGCACTGCTGCGCTCAGCCAAGCGAAGATAAAGGCGATAAAGATTTTTAGCCTGGGTTTGCTATTGCTCATGAGTGGCTCAGAGGTTGGATGATATCTTGGGAGATACGTTAGTTTAAGCCAGGGAGGGACTCTGGCCTAGAAATTTGGCGCAGTTTCCATCCAAAGCTCGAGCTGCCGCACCGGTCCGACTGTGGTGCACAACTTTGCTACACTTGATGAAATTCCTAGCTGGGACCGCTCGCCAATGAATCGCTACGCCTGCAATCGATGGCTTCTGGTGCTCTGGCTTATGGCTCCCGCCGCAGGGATTCAGGCGCTCGAAGTGACTGTATTAACCGCTGCCGGCGAGCCTCTGGCCAACGCGGTATTGTGGGCAGTGCCGGAAGACTCCAGCCTCATCGGGAAGCGGCCCTCGGGCGACTATGTGATGGATCAAATCGATCGACAGTTTGTCCCACATGTCCTGGCGGTGCCTCGCGGCGCCCAGGTGAGCTTTCCCAACTCGGATACGGTTTTGCATCACGTCTATTCTTTTTCCTCCGCCAAGACTTTTGAGATCAAGTTGTACAAAGGGACTTCTCCCGAAGAGGTGGTGTTTAACCAGCCGGGAATAGTGGACGTGGGCTGCAATATCCACGACTGGATGCTGGGCTACATTGTGGTGGTGGACACTCCTTACTTCGTTAAAACCGATGTTGAGGGAAAGGCCGATTTATCCCTTCAGCCGGGCAGCTACACCTTATCGATCTGGCACGACCGCTTCACCCCGGTACACCAGCCCGAATCGCGAGAACTGGATTATCAACAGCAAAAAAGCCTGGAAATCAGTGTACAGCGCGATTTGCGTCCCGCTCTGGGGCAGTTCCAAGCCGATCAATTCAGTGATTACTAAAAGGGAATTTTGCCATGGGTACTCAGGCGCGTAAGTGGATAATCGGTTTGGCTTTGGCTTGGGGTGCGGTTCAGGCCAGTGCGGCAGAAGTGCAGGGCATGGTCCAGCTGCGTCTGACCCAGGCCGAAGACCCACTCAGCTGGCTTCACGGCGGTTCGGGCCAGTAACGCTAAGACTCCGAGCACCAGGG
>CAZKCY010000094.1:0-7898 GCA_964551155.1 uncultured Marinimicrobium sp.
CCTGAAAAAATATCTCTAGATAACGGCACTGTCATGGTGGCGGACGCTTATCGACATCCGGATTTTCTTCGGCAAATACGACAATTGCCTGAGCTTCTGGCGTCCTCAGAAGCCGAACGGATTTCCAGCGGCGCCGATGAGGTGTTCCGCCTTACCATGACGCTCGGCGAGCAAAGCCTGGAGCTTGCCGTCAAGCGTTTCAAGCGTCAAAGCGCCCTAAAGGATTGGACCGATTTTCACCGGGGTAGCAAGGCCGAGCGTTCCTATAAAAACGCACTCTATTTGCGCGCTAAAGGTATTGGTACTCCCGAGCCTTTGGCCTGTTTTGATGTTTGGCAAGGCAAGCGCTTGGAGCAAAGCTATTTTCTGAGCCTGTACGAGCCGGCAGAGAATTTTCGCGATGAACTCGGCCGGGTTTTGCATAAGGTGCGCGACCATTGGGCGCTGATGGAATTGCTGGAACGGGTGGCCCCGGCGATAAGAGCCATGCACGACGCCGGTTTTGTGCACCGGGATCTCGGCAACCAAAATATTCTCTTGCCTCGTGAGCCGGGCGGCGGATGGGGCCAGCCATTATTTGTGGATTTAAACCGGGGCAGGTTGGTTAAATCGGCCACCGAGCGGGAGCGGGCTTTTGATCTTTCCCGTCTGGCATTGCCCGGGGAGTATTTGAAGATTTTTAAATATATCTACTCCGATCACCAGGAACCACCCGAACAACTGGAGCATTGGGAGCAGCGTTATCGACGTCGCTTTGCTCGGCATCAGCGCAGTCAACATTGGCGGCATCCCATTCGAAGCCTGAAGACAATTGCCCGCGGCACTCGCGCACCGAAAGATGAGGTCTACCCCGAGTCTCGAGATCTTTGGTTGTGGGATGAGAAGTCGGCCCAGCCGATGATTGCCTTATCGCGTATCGAGAAAAACCGCGAGCGCTCAAAAGCTCAGGCGGGCGCCATGCTCTGGCAGAGCCTTAAGGCGGCCCCAGGAGTTTGGCCGCGCTATAAACGATTACTCGCAGAGAGCTTTAATCAGAAGCTCGCCATGGCCGGCCGGGTAGGGGTGGCGCTGCACCCGCACTCGGACTATATCGAGTCGGAATTGGCATTGCTTCGCGAGCTCGGCAACCCGCCGGTTCTGTTGCGCTTCTGCCATCACGAAGATCCCAAGGTATGGGAAGACACTGTCGCTCTGATAGAGCAGCTCAAGGCTCGTTCGGTATCGGTGATGGTCGCTTTTGTCCAGGACCGCCAGGCCCTGCTGCAACCGGACAGCTGGCGCGCGCTGCTTGAGAGCGTGATACCGCGCCTTGTCGGTCAAGTCGATGACATCGAAATCGGTCACGCTATCAATAGAGTCAAATGGGGCCTTTGGAGCAGTGCTGAATACCTTCAGCTGATGCAGCCGGCACTTGAGCTGCAGCGCGTCTATCCCAGCCTTCGGTTAACCGGCCCGGCCTGTATCGATTTTGAATACGCTCCGGTGATTGCGGCTCTGAACGCCTTGCCGAAGGGGGCGAGGCTTTCGGCCGTTTCGCATCACCTCTACGTAGATCGGCGCAGCTATCCAGAGAATTTTCAGGGCGCTTTTTCGACTCTGGAGAAATGCGCCTTGCTCAAGGCAATCGCCCAATGGTCGCCGCGCTCGGAAGACCGAGTGATCGTCTCGGAAGTGAACTGGCCGGTCAAAGGTACCTCGGTCTGGTCGCCGGTGGGGGCCGGCTATGAGTCTCCCGAAGGGCGGCGCAATCCGCCCGGTGAAACCGAGCAGGATTGCGCCGACTATATGCTGCGCTATTATCTGTTGGCGCTTTGCTCCGGGCATGTAGATAAAGTCTACTGGTGGCGGCTCTCCGCACACGGCTATGGGCTGGTGGACGATCGGGACAATTGGCGCAAGCGACCGGCCTTTACTGCCCTGGCTTTTTTGCTGCGCACTTTGGGTCAGGCAGAATTTATCCGCCGCTGGGACGCTCCAGATAATTGCTATGTTCTGGAGTTTCGTCGCCCGGGCAGCAGTATTTTGGTGACCTGGAGCGCTCCGGGCGAAACCGATTACTGGCCGGACTTTAAGGCCGATGCGGTTTGGGATCTAGAAGGCAATCAGTGCGAGCGCCGAATGCTGAGCGGTTCGCCGGTCTATTTGCTGCGTATGAACAAATAGCCGTTCAGGATTTATCGCGCCGGTCGCCAACCACCCGCGCCGGGTTCCCTGCCGCTATCGAAAAGGCCGGCAAATCATGGGTTACCACACTGCCCATGCCGACTACGGCACCATCGCCTATGCGCACGCCATCCACCACGCCTGTGTGGGCGCCCAGCCAAACATCGCGCCCTAGGCTTATTCCTTTCGAGGTTACCGGTTGCTCGGCGATCGGCCGATCAGGGGCCATGCCGTGATTGAAAGCGTACAGATAGCAGTAGGCGGCGATGCGAGTGCCGGCACCAATCTGAATGCCTGCTCGACCGCCATCCAAGGTGCAGTGGTGGTTGATTGAAACGCCTTCTTCAATCTGAATGGGCCCGTGCAAAACACAGTCCGCCGCGACAAAGGATCGGGCACCAATGCTAATCGGGCGTCCGCGCTCGGCAAAGAGGCGCGCCTCAGGGGCAATAAAACAATCGGGGCCCAGCGCAATAGTCTCCACAGCGGCCAACTCGGCTTGGATTGCCGCTTGCCAGGGCTGGGCCCAATGGCAGTGGGCCGGCTTGAGCCGGAAGTAGAGCCAAGGCATGTAGCTGAGTCGGCGCTTATGTTGGGCGCGATAGCGCAAGGTAGGGTCTAAAGAGTCGGACATGAGCTCGGCGCTGGCAAAAGCGAATTTTAAAAAAAGCCAGTATAGTCGAAAAGAGCTTAGATGAACTTCTACGAAGCACAGAGGTAACCAGAAGTCGAAGGGAGGTGCCTGCTGGACCGTGATTGAAAGGTCTCATAAGCCGGCATTGAAACCGGCATCAGGGAGCGCCGAGATGGGCGCTCATAGGGTCAGATCCCGTATCAGCCGGACCAAGCAGACACCTGTTTGGAGTATAGCAACGCTCTCCACTATAAGGGCTTTGTCCTTAGGTTAATCAGGAGCAAAACGGCACTGGTTCATAGCTGTGGCGGTATATGCCTGTTATTCTTCAGTTTTAGCACCGGACTGAGCAACTTTGCCATGACTCCCAAGCGCATAGCATTTGTCTATTTTTTGATCGCCGGTCTATGGATACTCTTCTCGGACTTGACGCTTCAACTCTTGCTGGCCGATGTCGCCGAATTGACGCTCTGGCAAACCATAAAGGGCTGGGTGTTTATTACCGGTAGCAGCTTGATTGTTTACGCTTTGGCTCGGCGCCTGCAAACTCAAATGCAACGCGAGTTGACCGTCAAACGCCGTCATCTCGCTGCGATTCGTCGCAAAGCCTATACTGACTACCTAACCGGTCTGCCAAACCGACGCTTTGGCTTGCGCGCTATTCGCCAATTGATTCAAAGGTCGAGACGCGAGCAAATGCAATTTTGCGTGCTGTTTCTCGATCTGGATAACTTTAAACAAATTAATGACACGCTAGGTCACTCGGTTGGGGACCAAGTTATTCTTGCCGTTGCCAAACGTTTGAAAAAAGATTTGCATGCCGATGAGCAATTGATTCGCCAGGGTGGCAACGAATTTTTAATACTTTGTGAATGTCTAGCCAGTCAAGAACGGGCCGCCGAGCGGGCTTCCAGCGTGTTGGAAACTTTCACCGCTCCGGTCACTATCGGCACCATGCCCTTGCGGGTGACGGCCAGCATAGGCGTGTCCTGCTTTCCTGAGCACGGGGCTTCTTTGGGTCCTTTGTTGCGCAGTGCCGACCTAGCGCTGCAGCACAGCAAAAAATACAAAAATTGCTTCAAATTTTACCAAGCCGATATGGGCAAGTTGATGCGCTATAGGTTCGATCTGGAGCAAATGCTGCGCCAAGCGGTGGACGAGCATCAACTGCAAGTTTATTACCAGCCGATTTTCGACCCCGCCCAGCAAAGGTTTACCGGCGCCGAAGCTTTGCTGCGCTGGCCCGGTCCGGAAGGGTTTATTTCTCCGGCAGATTTTATACCAGTGGCAGAACAGTGCGGAAAAATTCGCGAACTCGGCGCTATGGTGTTAATGCGCGCCGCTCGAGAAACTCAGCAACTGAGTGATAGTCTCGGGCGGCCATTGAACATCTCGGTAAATGTTTCCCCTAAGCAGTTCGCCAACGGCCATATACTACAGGATTTGCGCACCGCGCTGGATTTCAGTGGCATAGATCCCGCTTGTGTGATTCTCGAGATTACCGAAGGCATCTTCCTGAGCAACATTATAGAAACCGGAGAAGTGCTTAATAGAACTGTCGACTTGGGGGTCGCTCTGTCGATGGACGATTTCGGTCAGGGCTATTCCTCGCTTAGCTATTTGCGCCAACATCCCTTTAGCTACTTGAAGATTGATCAGTCGTTCATCCAAGGTATGGATCAGTCGGCTCAAGATAGAGCACTGGTTGAAGCCAGCGTTGCCATGGCCGCTGCGCTGGACTTAAAAGTTATTGGCGAGGGGGTGGAGACTGAAACCCAGAAGTTGGCTTTAACCTCGCTCGGAGTGCATTATTTGCAAGGTTTTCATTTGGCCTACCCCATGCCCTTGGAAGATTACCAGCGTTTCATGAGCGACCAGGAGGCAGCCAGTTAGTGAGTAGGTTCGCGTTGCTTAGGCTGTCGGGTTTGGTGTTTATTGTCGCTCTAACAGCACTTGTCTTGGTGCGCCTCTTCGGCGCTTGGTCAAATTCCGACGCCGACTCAGACTCCTCGAATAGCGCTCAGAAGAGTTCGAGTTCGAACGCCTATCAGCTTAACTTTCAAAAATGTTGGTTCAAAGTGCCTTGGCGGGTTGAGATTCACTGCGCCAAACTAGTCACTCCGGAAGCTTCTGGCCTTCATAAATTGCCGGTAGTTATTATTCGAGCTCGCGGTGGTAAAGCTTCGGCTTCGCCGCTGCTGTATTTGCAGGGCGGGCCGGGCGCCAGCGCCGGCCTTGATAAGCAGGGAATCGAGTACTGGCTCGACTGGATCGACTACGCTCAGCTCGAGCGCGATTTGGTGCTTATGGATCACCGTGGCGCCGGGTTGAGCGAGCCTCGCCTGGACTGCCCTGAGTACGACCGCTTCAGCAAAGAAATTCTGGCCCAGACGATCGAGCTGGAAGAGGAACTGATCCAAAGCCAAGCCATTGTCGAACAATGTTATCGTGAGCTGGCGGCCGGGTCGGCAAAATTTTCCGCGGCGCAGTTCGGCACCGAGCAAAGCGCTCAAGATGTTCTCGGTTTGATGGACACTCTGGCGTATGCCCAGTGGAATTTGTTGGGCGTTTCATACGGCAGCCGACTGGCCATGGTGGTCGCAGCTTCCCCCGAAGCGCAACAAAAAGCCTGGGTGCGCAGTCTGATCCTGGATTCGGTTTATCCTCCCGGGCGAGGCGGTATCCAGAGCTGGCCTCAAGTTCTGAACGAAGGTTTACAGCGTTTTTTCCGTTGGTGCGAAGAATCGGCAGACTGCCGGGGAGATTCTCAGAATCTCGAAAGTGAGTTTCGACGCGCGCTTGCAGCACTTAAGAAGACGCCGGTGTCGGTAGAGGTCTCGCTCTATCAAGGCGGCGCACCAGTGGCGGTGATGGTCGATGATCAGCGCTTTATCTCAGCGGTATTTTCGGCGGTGTATCAGCGCCATAGATGGGGCGCTATAGCCCCTGCAATCAGAGCGGCGCAGTTGAATAAGCGAGACGAACTGGAAGAGTTTATGAGCCCGTTTATCAACCAAGTAGTCGATTCGGATTTCTCGAGCTTAGCGTTTTTTGCGGTTGACTGCGGCGACCATCCAGTCGGCACTGAGGCCGACTACCGTCAAGCGTTGCAGGACTATCCGCAATACGCGCATTATCTGGAGCTTGGCTGGCGCTATCAGGCCTGTCACTTTTTGGAGCAGGATAACGCCAGGCCCCTGAGTGCCAGAAAACCTCTGCCAGATGTGCCCACTCTGCTGTTAGCTGGAGGGTTGGACCCTATAACCCCTGTAGACTGGGCCGAAGACTTACACCGCGAGTGGCCCCAAAGCCAACTGGCGATTTTTCCAGAGGTTGGCCACGCGGTTATCGGCACCGATGCTTGCGCCCATGCCCATTTTAGAGCATTTCTGCGGGCACCCAAGGAGCCCTGGGAACCCGAGTGCCTGCCCGATCCGATCAGCTTCGACAACTGACAAATCTGCGCCTTGAAGCCGGACATCTGCCATCAAGTACCAGCTTTGCTGGGTAAGCTTTGAGAGCTTCTGGTAACCTTGTCGCTCTAGATAACTTTCAGTGAAGAGATTTTTTCATGCAGCAACCGGATTCACCGATTCTTCGAGACATAGTGTTGGTCGGCGGCGGCCACAGCCACGTGGTCGTGCTGAAACGCTTCGCCATGAATCCCGAACCCGGGGTGCGCTTGACGTTGATTTGTCGCGATACCCACACGCCTTACTCTGGCATGTTGCCGGGTTACATAGCGGGGCATTATGACTACGACCATGTGCACATCGATTTGCGCCGCTTGGCGGAATACGCCGGCGCGCGCTTTTTCAGCGACGAAGCCATAGGCATAGATCATCAAGAACAAAAAGTGATCTGCCGGTCGCGCCCGCCGGTGCCCTATGACCAGCTGTCGATCAATATCGGCTCGACCCCGCGGGTGGATCATGTCAGTGGCGCCGGAGAGCACGCGGTACCGGTCAAGCCCATTCACCGTTTCAACGATCGCTGGCAGATTTTGCTCGAGCGCATTAAGCAGCACCCCGGCACTACCCGGGTGGCGGTTGTCGGTGGCGGTGCCGGCGGGGTCGAATTGTTACTGGCCATGCAGTACCGGCTGCGCAACGAGCTGACCGAGCAGGGCCGGGACCCAGACGAGCTGGCATTTTCCCTGTTTACCCGCAATGCCGAGATACTGCCGACTCACAACTCGCAGGTGCGCAAGCATTTCCAAAAAGTTCTCTTTGAACGTTCGGTGGCAGTGCATACCGAAAGCGAAATTGTTGAAGTAGAAGGCGGGCGCCTGCAGACCGCCAAGGGCGACTGGCACCAGGCCGACGAAATCGTTTGGGTGACCAACGCCGGCGGCGCCGAATGGCTGCGCAATACCCGTCTGGAGCTCGACGATGACGGTTTTATTAAAGTCAGCGATACCCTCCAGTCGCTGAGTGATCCCAAAGTGTTTGCCGCCGGCGATATCGCCGCCCAAATCAATCACCCGCGCGAAAAGGCCGGGGTTTTCGCCGTGCGCCAGGGCCGCCCCCTGGCAGACAACTTGCGAGCGCTGGTAACCGGTCGGGCGCCCAAAGCTTATAAGCCCCAGGCGCGCTGGTTGGCGCTGATTACTACCGGTGATCGCCATGCAGTGGCTTCCCGCGGGCCATTGTATTTGGCCGGCGACTGGGTCTGGCGGTGGAAGGACTGGATCGACCGGCGTTTTATGGCCAAATTCAATGACTTGCCGCTGATGGAAGAAGGCCCTATGAAAGCCCCCAAGGCCAGCCGGGTGCCGCTCGATCAGGAAGAGAACGCCCAGGCCATTTCCGCCATTGCCATGCGCTGCGGCGGTTGCGGTGCCAAGGTGGGGGCGTCGGTGCTGTCCCGGGCTCTGGCGACCCTCAAGCCGGTGGAGAAAGACGAAGTTCTGGTGGGCCTGCACGCCCCCGACGATGCCGCCGTGGTACGCGTGCCGGCCGGCAAAGACGTGGTGCACACGGTGGATTTTTTTCGCGCCTTTATCGACGACCCCTATATTTTCGGCAAAGTCGCGGCCAACCACGCCCTGGGCGATATCTTCGCCATGGGCGCCGAAGCCCAGACTGCTACCGCGGTCGCC
>CAZKCY010000095.1:0-7856 GCA_964551155.1 uncultured Marinimicrobium sp.
TGGCCAGCGTCGGCTATGTAACGCCTTTGCGTGATGGTATGAATCTGGTCGCTAAAGAGTACGTGGCCGCGCAGAACCCAGAGAGTCCAGGCGTGCTGGTGCTTTCGGAAATGGCCGGCGCTGCGGCGGAGCTGGATGCCGCTGTGCTCGTCAACCCTTACGATGTCGATGGCATTACTCGCGGACTGACCCAAGCGCTCAAGATGCCTATAGAGGAGCGCATTGAACGCTGGGAAAGCATGATGAAAGTACTAAAAGAGAAGGATATTCACTATTGGCAAGCCAGTTTCCTCGAAGACTTAAAAGCCGTTGCCGGCTCTTAAGCTCATCGAGTCTCAGGGCTTGGTGGAGAGCAGGTCGTCCAAGGTTTCCAGCTGGGCTACCAGTTCATCGCTGTTCACAGTAAGTGTTTTAAAGTATTCCTCCGCCATGGGTGCAATGCCAGAATTTGTCGGAAGAGGGGAGCGGTGCTCCACCAACCGATAGAGGCGAGGAATAAAAATAAACTGCAGCCATTGCGGAAAGCTGAGCGTATCCACGGCAAAGGGTTGGGTGCTTGCCAGTGCCTCTGATGAGGGCGTTTCTTCTTCCCACAAATCCAGGCGACGCAATTCTCCTTCAAGCGTAAACAAAGCTTGGGCAACGGCGATATGTTGATCAGTCATGGCTCTCCAATTACTACTATCGAATTAAGCGGGTGAACGGCGGTAGCGAGTCGAGGATCGCTTTGCCATAGCGTTTGGTCACAATTCGTCGATCCAGCAGAGTGATCTTGCCGCTGTCGTTTTCACTGCGCAGCAAGCGCCCGCAGGCTTGTACCAGTTTCAAAGCGGCGTCGGGCACAGTAATTTCCATGAACGAGTTGCCGCCCCGGCTCTCGACCCATTCGGCAAGCGACGCTTCGATAGGATCGTCGGGAACCGCGAAAGGCAGTTTGGCGATAACCACATGGCGACAGTAGTCGCCGGGCAGATCCACGCCTTCGGCGAAACTCGCCAATCCGAACAAGACGCTGCCTTCTCCTTGATCGATTCGTTCCCGGTGCGCTCTGAGCATTTCCTGTTTGCCCTTATCGCCCTGGACCAAGATTCGTTCGCGCCAGTCTTTGGGCAGCTGCTCGTAGACTTCCAGCATCTGCTTGCGCGATGAAAACAGTACCAGGCTGGCCTCTTCCGGTGCGAGAATCTTTGGCAGTAGGGAAATCAAAGAGTCGGTATGCGCCAATGCATCGCCGGCTTCGACCGCCTCGGCCGGCACTTCCAAAATGGCTTTGCTGAAGTCGAACGGACTCGGCATCTGGCAGTAGACACTGTCCGCCGGCGTGCCGGCGCGCATTTGGAAGCGATCGAAACGCCCCAGCGCCGCCAGCGTGGCTGAGGTCACTACGGCGGCGCAGCAGTTGTCCCAGAGGCTGTTTTCCAAGGTGCGCGCCGCCAGAATAGGGCTGGAGCAGACTTCGATGTCGATGCTCGCGCCCATTTCCACGGGAGTCAGCCAGCGCGCCTTGGGCACCCCTTTCTCGCCGTCCGGAATGGCATAGCTGTTCCAGAGTTCGCGATTGGCTTCCGCCCGCGCCTGCCAGGTGCCGAGCACCGGGTAATGGTTTTCGAGGTCGACTTTTGGAACCGGGCAGTGCGGGTCTTCCATAGCCTCGTTTACTTCGCCAGCCATTTTGGTCAACAAGTCCGCCAGTCGATCAAAGCCGCGCGCCAACTCTACTGCCATCAGAGCCAGCTCTCTCGGCACAATGCCGCCGGTAAAACGGTAGTGGCTTTGGCGCGGATCCAAAGCCACTTCCTGAGCCAGAGCATCGAGGGTCGGATAAATCTGATCGATGCGTCGCTTGCAGTCGGTGAGCGCGGCGGGCAATTGCTCGGCAAAACGATCCACATCGCCCGCGCCGCTGATATGGCCGAGCATGGCACCGAGGTTTTTATTGCACTGCTCAAGCCAGTTGCCGGTACTGATGATTCGGCTGTGGTGGGCAAAGTGATTCAGGGCCTTGGCCGGCAGCTGATGGCCTTCATCGAACACATAGATGCTGTCGGCGGGAGCGGGCAGTATGGCGCCGCCACCCAGCGCCAGATCCGCCAGCACCAAGTCATGGTTGGTGACTATGCAGTCGACCGAATCCAGCGATTCGCGCGCTTTGAAGAAGCTACAGGCGGAAACATTGGAGCAGCGCCGGCCGGTACACTGGCGGTGGTCGGTGGTAACCGGCTGCCACTCCTGTTGCTCAAGACCGTCCGGCCAGGTATCGCGTTCGCCGTCCCAGCGGTTGGCGGCCAGGGCATCGACCATGGATTCGTACAGCTTGACGGTCTGGGCATCGACCCGCGGCAGTTCATCTTCGTAAAGTGCCCGGGTGGGGTCGGAGCCGCTCTGGTATTCGCTCAGAAGATTGTCGAGCTTGGTCAGGCAGAGATAGCGCCCCCGGCCTTTGGCCAGACTGTAGCTGAACGAGAGTTCGCTGTGCTGGCGCAGATCGGGCAAGTCTTTGTGTACGATCTGCTCCTGCAGCGCCACGGTAGCGGTGGATACCACCAGCTTTTTGTTCAGGGCTTTGGCGACTATCAGCGCCGGCAACAGATAGGCAACGGTTTTACCTGTGCCGGTCCCGGCCTCCACCACGCACACATGGCCGCGGCTTTGCCGCTCGCCTTCGTCATCCAAATCAACGGCGCCCAAAGTCTTGGCGATTTCGGCGATCATCAGTTTCTGACCATAGCGGGCTTTGAGGCCTTTGTTGGTCAGAAACTGGCTGTAGGCCTTTTGAATCTGCTGTTTGACTTGGTCGGTTAACATCGCGCCCGCATGGCTTGTGGAGATAGAGGATTAATCCCGGGCCAGCTTGGCTGACACTGGATTGGCGTACATCTCCAGGGCAATGGGCCGGTATTCGGAAGGAATGGCCGCCATGCGCAGCTCGAAAGCCTGGCGCTGCTCACCGAGGGCAGAAGGGTCGAACGGAATATGGCGTTCGGAGTAGTTAACATTCGGTACTTCGCCGTTGAGCATCTGCCAGGCAAAACAATTGCTGCTGTGCAACACGTAGTTTTCCGGAATTTGACGGTCCAGCTCTTCGACCACGGCATCGTTGTTGTCGAAGTCGGTTACCAGTGGCTCGCCAAAGGCCACATGCACATGACCTTTCTGGCCGGTAATACCCATGGCAATGCTCTGCACATCTTCGTGCTGAGCCTTCTGGTAGCTGCCGCTGGTGCGCTGTTGGTGCACTTCGCGCGCCTTGGCGCCGTCGCAGGGGTCCAGCTCGTAGGAAATGCTCACCGGTACAATCTTTAGCTCTCTGACATAGTCGGCAAAAGGCTCGGTCTTGGGGCGGTTGAGCGTGAACATACCCACCACCGCCGAATTGGTCTTGTCGATACCGTCTTTGGCCCGGCCCTCGCGCTGAGCGATCCAGATGTTGGCTTTATCTTCAACGATCGAGTGATGTATATAGGCCGACAGCTTCTTGGCCGCCTTGAGCTTTTCGCGCGGTGCTTTGGCCGAACGGTTGACGATAAAACTCTTGTTGAGCCGCATCAGGTCGGAAACGTAGGGCTTGGTCAGCAGGTTGTCGCCGATGGCAATGCGCAGCGTATTAAAGCCGGCATGATAGAGGGTCCAGTTGACGAACGCCGGATCCATGGCGATATCCCGGTGATTGCTGACAAACAGATAAGCGCTGTCGGCGTTCAAGCGCTCGAGTCCCGAGCTGGTCAGTCGACTGGTGGTTTTGGCAATCATGGCCGCCATGTAGTGTTCAACCACCTGCTGGAAGGCGTGGATGCTGTCCACTTTCGCCAATTGTTTGTCCATGGCTCGGCGCACCATAGGGCGCAGCAGCCAGCCTAAAGAGCGCGAGGCTTTGGGAAACTTAAGACGCGTGATGGCGTAGAGCAGTTCCTCATCGGCCAGCAGCCGCTCGATAGTCGGCTTAACTTCAGGGTCGTCGTAGGGACGAATGTCATCAAAATCGTTATTTGAGGTCATCAAGCAAAAGTACCGAACATGGAATTAGAAACAAAAAAATCGGGTAAAACAGGAGCTTTACCGGCCTTGAAAACAGCCGCACAACATACCGAAAATGGGCTTAAATTGCCACCGACAAAGTCCTTTGGGCGCTTCTGCTTTGCAAGTCAAAGCCCCATTTTTGTGCACTAAATCATCGACCTAGGATTCGATAAACCTTAAAATAGCCCAACTTTGCTGTGTTTAGTGTCATTTCTGAGAGAAACCGCCCCTTTAATACGGCGGCGAAAAACAATAACCCCCAGTTAGCGGCCAGAGTCTTACCCTCATCCATGAAAATTTTGCTCGTCGAAGATAGCGCTACCTTGCGCCATGCCATGTGCCAATACATCAGTGAAGCCGGTCATCAACCGCTGGTCGCCCAGAGCGGCGAGGAAGCCATGCAGTTGCTAGAAGATACGCCCGTCGATCTGGTGATTATGGATGTGGAAATGCCCGGTTTGGACGGTTTTGAAACCACTCGTCTGATTCGGGAATGGCTCGGAGGCCACTGGATTCCGATTATCTTTTTGACCGGCAAGAGCGAAGACCATAGCTATCGCGAAGGCATAGAGGCCGGCGGCGACGATTACCTAATCAAGCCCATCAGCCCGGTGATCATTAAGGCGAAAATACGAGCCATGGCGCGTATTGCGGAAATGCGCGACCAGTTGAATCATCTGAATGCCGAGCTGGAAGCGCTGAGTAAATTAGACAGTCTTACCCAGATTTTGAACCGCCGGACTTTTAATGAGCTGGCCGTTCACGAGTGGCTGTTGGCTCAGCGTCATCAGAGCCCTACCAGTGTGCTGATGATGGATGTCGACCACTTTAAGCCCTACAACGACCATTACGGTCATCCGGCGGGGGATGAGTGCCTGAAATTAGTGGTGGCGGGAATAAAAGAATGTTTGCATCGCCCCTCGGATCTTTTGGGCCGCTATGGCGGTGAAGAATTTATCGCGCTGCTGCCGGAGACCGACCGGGCCGGGGCTGAACGGGTGGCTCGATGTATCAATGAGAAAATTCGCGCTTTGCGGCTGGAGCACAAGTTTTCCCCAAGCGCGTCCATAATTACCCTGAGTATTGGTGGAGCGACGTGTAATTACACGACCGGCCACTCGCTGGAAGAGGTTATCAAAAGTGCCGATCGGGCCCTGTATAAAGCCAAGAACAGCGGTCGGGACTGCGCACGTGTGGAGGATCTTGCCTCCCATCGCACTCTATTGATTGCCGCGCGCAATACCAACCAGTTGCAAAGAACGTCTCAGCTGCTGGAGGAGGAGTGCAACATAGTCACCGCTGACAACAGCGAAGAGTGCATGGAAATTGCCGAAAATGTGCATCCGGACTTGATTCTGGTCGATGCCGAAACGGCGTTCCACAACGATAACTTTTTGTGCCGCCAGCTGGCTCGGCATCCGGCTACCGCAATGATTCCCTTGCTGGTTTTGACCGATAGCGACTTCCCCGACAGGTTACTGGCCAGAGAATTTATTAAGCCCAAAACCTTGGCCTGGCTACAAAAACCGTTCACCAAAGAAGCTCTCAGGGCCAAGGTGCAAAGCCTGCTCAGTTAGGTTTTAGACGCTGCGGCGATTACAGGGTCCGCAGCGAGTTGAACCAATTGACTTCCCGGGCGTGCAGATGGACTTGATCGACCACATCCAACACCAGCGAAAACAGCGCCATGCGCACCAGTACCCCATTGTCGGCCTGACGGAAAATCGCCAAATTGGGGTTTTGGTTTAAATCGTTGTCCAGCTCGTTGGCATTCGCGCGCGAGTCCCGCGGCAGCGGATGCATAATCACCGTATTAGGCTCACAGTACTGAGTGTAAATCGCCTGATTCAAGCGAAACCGGCCCCGGTAAAGGTCGGCCTCTTCTTTGCTGTCGAAGCGCTCTTCCTGAATACGGGTAGAGTAGGCAATGTCCACACGCGAGATACTATGGGGCAGATCTTCAGTCACAGTGACCGAGTGACCCGCTTGGCGCATTTGTTCGACAATGGCTTCCGGCATGGCCAATTCAGGAGGGGACACCAGGGTTACCTGAATCTTGTCGAACAGGCACAAGAGTTTGCACAGTGAGTGGACTGTGCGGCCGTATTTCAAATCCCCGATCATGGCAATGCGCAGTCCGTCCACGCCCCGGCCTTTGGAGCCCAACTCCTTGCGGATCGTGTAAAGATCCAACAGTGCCTGACTGGGGTGCTCGTTGGCGCCGTCGCCGCCGTTGATCACCGGTACCCGGCTGGCTTCGGCGAATTCACTCACCGAGCCCGACACCGGGTGGCGCATGCAGATAACATCGCTGAAACCCGACAACACCCGGGCAGTATCGTAAAGCGATTCCCCCTTGGCGAGCGCCGAGCTCTCGAAGCCGGTGGTTTCCCGAACCTCTCCGCCCAGCAGGTTGAAGGCGCAGCCGAAGCTTATGCGGGTGCGGGTGCTGGGCTCAAAAAACATATTGCCCAGAATCGCTCCTTCCAGTACCCGGGTGACCTTCTTCCGCAGCGCGTAGGGCGCCATGCTGTCGGCCACCTCGAAGATGCGCTCTATGTCCGGCCGTTCGAACTGCTGAATAGAAAGAATGTGCGAGCCAGTAAAATTCACGATAAATCCTCAACGGCAAGCCGAGTTGCACGGCGAAAAACTGGACCCAAATGGCGCTCTAGTCTAATCTTCTGCGGCAGCCGGCGGGGGTCCGGTGACAGACGGATGCCAGTATACCGATTAACGAGGACTTCAAAAATACACAAGTCTGCCGTTAACACCTTAGAGTGTCGAAATTACTGATTCTAAAAAGGAAAAAGCGTGCCCGAATATCCAGACACACTGGCCAAGTTTTGTTCCACTGAGGTGGCCGGCGACATTCTCGAAAGTCGCAGCTTGCGTTGGAAGGCGCCGCATTTGTTGGGCGATCCTTTCGAGCTTACCCACCAGAGCGAACTGAGCTTTGACCCTGCGGCGTTGCTCGATGGCGTGATTCGCACCGCTACCGCCATGATCTTTTCTCGGGATGTGCCGCGCAGCAATTCGCCCTTGGCCATGGTGGTGCGTCGCTGGCGCGACGAGGAGCGCTTTGCCTCGCCCGAGGAAGCCGAGGAAGTGTTGCGGGAGCTGATGGCGCGGATGGTGGATCAGCGTCAAGCCTCGATCGATGAAATGATGGCCGACTGGCGGCGATTTACCCGCCAGTTGCGCATTTGTGCCTTCAGTGCCAAGGCCGACAACCTGCCTTCCTGGCAGCGCTATGGCGACAATCACCGGGGGGTGGCGTTGCGCTTTCAATGTGGTGAGCACAGCGCTTTCACTGAGCCCAAAGCGGTTCAGTATCAAAATGCCCGGCCCGAGATCACCAGCCTTAAGGAGCAACTCAATGCCGTTTTGCACAACGAGGCGGTGCACGCCCAGGAGCGGTTTTTAGACAAGTTTCTGGTCAAGCCGCCCCAGGCCAGCGCGGAGCAAGAGTGGCGCTGCTTCTATCACGCGACTTCCGAGCAGAGCAGCAAACACACCGATGAAAACCTTTGGTTCGATGACCGGCCGTTTGAGCGCAGCGATCTGGTGGCGGTCTACTTTGGGGCTTTTACGCCGGTGGATGAAAAGCAGCGTCTGCTCAAACTGGTGCGCGAGCATTACTCGGAAGCCAGAGTCTTTCAAGCCCAGCCAGTACCGGGTAAATACGAAATTGAGTTTGTTCGGGTGACCAAAAACTCGGCTTGATGGTGCCGTTGTATCAACGCGGCTCTAAGGGCAGCTCATCTGTGTGGGCGCGTCGTTTGCGCTCGGGCAGCGAATGGCGCTCGGGCACCTTGAGGATACCGGCCGCCAGCCCA
>CAZKCY010000096.1:0-213 GCA_964551155.1 uncultured Marinimicrobium sp.
AAAAAGTAAACTGCAGCGCCAGGATTGGACTGAGCGGGGTAACAGCAAAATCGTTCAGGAGCTGGAAGGCGCCTTCCGCGGCGCTGGCTGGAACGTGGTTAAAGTACTCTGGGGCGGTAACTGGGACCGTTTGCTGGAGAAAGACAAGACCGGCCTGTTGCAAAAGCGCATGGACGAAGTCGTCGATGGCGAAATGCAGAACTACAAGGCCAA
>CAZKCY010000096.1:223-7851 GCA_964551155.1 uncultured Marinimicrobium sp.
TCGTGAAAAACTCGACAACCTGATTTATGTCGTTAACTGTAACCTGCAGCGCCTTGATGGCCCGGTGCGCGGCAATGGCAAAATCATTCAGGAATTGGAAGCGCTGTTCCGTGGTGCCGGCTGGAACGTCATCAAAGTTATCTGGGGTAGTGGCTGGGATCAGTTACTGGCCCGCGATACTAAAGGTCTGCTGCTCAAGCGCATGGAAGAAGTGGTTGATGATGAATACCAGAACTACAAAGCCAAAGATGGCGCTTATGTGCGTAAGCATTTCTTCGGTAAATACCCTGAGTTGCTGGAATTGGTCGAAGACATGAGCGACGACGAAATTCTGCACTTGGCGCGCGGTGGTCACGACGCCCACAAGGTTTACAACGCCTACCACAATGCTGTGAATACCAAAGGTCAGCCTACGGTGATTCTGGCGCAAACCGTAAAAGGTTACGGTATGGGACCCACTGGTGAGGCAGTCAATAACGCGCACCAGGTTAAGAAACTCGATATCGAAGGCCTGAAGACCTTCCGCGACCGCTTTGCGATCCCGGTTTCCGACGAAGATCTGAAAGACGTGCCCTACTATCGTCCGGAAAAAGACAGTGCCGAAATGCAATACCTGCACGAGCGTCGCAAGGCTCTGAACGGTTACCTGCCCTCGCGCAAGGCCGATTTTGAAGCCTTGGAGATACCGGGGCTGGACAAATTCGCCAAGCAGCTGGAAGGCTCCGGCGATCGAAAGATTTCTACTACCATGGCGTTTGTACGGGTATTGAACGTACTGGTGAAAGACAAGAACATCGGCAAGCAAATCGTGCCGATTGTGCCGGACGAAGCTCGTACCTTCGGTATGGAAGGTATGTTCCGCCAGATCGGCATCTACTCGGCCGAGGGGCAGAAGTACACCCCGCAGGACGCCGGGCAGATCATGTACTACAAAGAAGACGAAGCTGGCCAGATACTGGAAGAGGGCATCAACGAAGCTGGCGCAATGTCATCCTGGATTGCGGCTGCCACCTCTTACAGCAACCATCATGTGCCCCTGGTGCCGTTTTATATCTACTACTCCATGTTCGGTTTCCAGCGCATTGGCGACCTTGCCTGGGCTGCGGGCGACTCGCAGGCGCGCGGCTTTATGCTGGGCGGCACCGCAGGGCGCACAACCCTTAACGGGGAAGGCCTGCAGCACCAGGACGGCCACAGCCATATACTGGCCAATACCATACCCAACTGCCGCAGTTATGATCCCACCTATTCCTATGAGGTCACGGTGATCATTCAGGACGGCATGAAGCGTATGTATCAAGACAAGGAAAACTGCTACTACTACATCACCCTGATGAACGAGAACTACGAGCATCCCGATATGCCCAAGGGCGCCGAGGAAGGCATCATCAAGGGTATGTATTTGCTCGAGAAGGGCAGCAGCAAGAAGAAAAATCGGGTTCAGTTGATGGGCTCGGGCACTATTTTGCAAGAGGTGCGGGCAGCAGCGGAAATTCTGCGCAAAGATTTCAATGTTGAAGCTGACGTATGGAGCGTAACCAGCGTTAACGAGTTGACTCGCGACGGTCAGCGGGCGCAGCGCTGGAATATGCTGCATCCGGAAGAGAAGCCGCGCAAAGCCTATGTGACCGAACTGCTCGAAGGTCAGGAAGGTCCGGCTATTATCGCCACCGACTACATGAAAACCTACGCTGAGCAATTGCGCGCCTATATACCCACCGATTACAAAGTCCTGGGTACCGAAGGTTATGGTCGCAGCGACAGTCGCGAGAAGCTGCGCTTCTTCTTCGAAGTGAACCGGCATTTCGTCGTCATAGCGGCATTGCAGTCTCTGGCCGAGCAGGGCAAAGTCAAGGCCGATGTGGTCAGCAAAGCGATCAAACAATTTGGTATTGATCCAGACAAGGCTGATCCGCTGACAGTGTAATTGCTCTTAGAGCAATGTAATCAGCGGCAGCCTTTGGCGGGCGCCCCCAGGCGGGCGCTCCTGAAGGATCAAACACAAGAATGCGAGTGAGGAATTACCGTGGCCATTGAAACCATTAAAGTCCCCGATATCGGCGGCTCTGAAAATGTGGATGTAATTGAAATCAACGTATCAGTGGGCGACACCGTTGCTGTCGAAGACCCGCTGATTGCGTTGGAAACCGATAAGGCTTCGATGGACGTGCCCAGCCCTAAAGCCGGCAAGGTCACCGCTATTAAAGTCAAAGAGGGTGATCAGGTTTCCGAGGGCGATGCAATTCTTGAGCTGGAAACCGAGGATGAGGATTCATCCGAGGATAAAGGCTCTGAGCAGAAAGGTTCTGAAAGCAAAAAGCAGAATAAAGACGAAGATAAAAAAGAACAGAAAAAAGACGATCAAAAAGAGCGCAAGCAGGAAGAAAAGAAGTCTTCTGCTGCCAGTAGCAAAAGCGAGACTATGGATATTCCGGTCCCGGATATCGGCGGCGCCGAAGGCGTAGAAGTGATTGAAATCTGCGTCAAAAAAGGTGATCAGGTTTCTGAAGGCGATTCGTTGATTGTGCTCGAGACCGACAAGGCCTCGATGGAGATTCCCGCTCCGGCGAGCGGCACCATTGAAAGCATTAGTTTGAAAGAAGGCGATAAGGTTTCCGAAGGCGACACTATCGGCAAGCTGAAAACTGAAAGCAAAAGCGAATCAAAAGACGAAAGTGCCGATAGCGCCAAAGCTGAGAAGTCGGAATCCAAAGCCAAACAGTCCGAGCAAGACTCTGACGAATCTGAAACTTCCGAAACCGGCGAACAGGAAATACCGGTACCGGATATTGGCGGCGCTGAAGGTGTAGAAGTCATCGAGGTGTGCGTCAAAGAAGGCGATGAAGTCTCTGAAGGCGATTCTTTGATTGTCCTCGAGACTGACAAGGCCTCTATGGAAATCCCGGCGCCTGCTTCGGGTAAAATCAAGTCGATTGCTTTGAAAGAGGGCGATAAAGTCTCCCAGGGCGATCTGATTGGCGTTATGGAAGGCAAGGCTTCCAAGTCCAAGTCTACTTCTGAGAAGCCCAAGCAGGAGAAGAAAGAAGAGAAATCTGAGCGTTCCGAGAAGGCTTCCAAAGAAACCAGCTCCTCGCCGGCGACTGCTACGGCAGCTGAAGCCGAAGTTCTCAATGGCCCGGATGTGTACGCCGGCCCTGCGGTTCGGCGTCTGGGTCGTCAGCTCGGTGTGGATCTGGAAAAGGTCAAAGGTTCCGGTCCTCGCGGGCGAGTCACCAAAGACGATGTGCGCAGTTATGTGAAGAATATCGTTTCCGCTCAGCAGAGCGGTGGTGCGGCCTCGACTGCCACCGGAGGCGCAATACCGGCGGTACCCAAAGTCGACTTCTCCAAATTTGGTGAAGTCGAAATGGAGAAAATGAGCAAGATCAAGCGGCTCACCGCCGACAATATGGTGCGCAGCTGGCTCAACGTTCCCCATGTTACCCAGTGGGATGACGCCGATATCACCGAGCTGGAAAACTTCCGCCAGGGCCTAAAGGCCGAGGCGGAAAAGCGCGGCACCAAATTGACGCCCTTGCCATTCCTGGTTAAAGCCTGTGCGGCGGCTCTGCAAGCTGAGCCCAGCTTCAATGTGTCGATCCACCACGATGGCGAGCACATAGTGCACAAGAAATATGTGCACATCGGCTTGGCGGTGGATACCCCCAATGGCTTAGTGGTGCCGGTGATTCGCGACGTCGACAAGAAGGGCCTGTGGGAGTTGACCGAAGAGATCAACTCCATGGCCAAAAAGGCGCGCGAGGGCAAGCTCAAGTCCGCTGATATGCAGGGCGGATGTTTTACCATTTCGAGTCTGGGCGCTATGGGCGGCAAGGGCTTTACGCCGATCGTTAACACGCCGGAAGTCGGAATTCTGGGTGTGTCAAAGTCTCAGATGAAGCCGGTTTGGAACGGTAGCGAGTTCGTGCCGCGCAATATGTTGCCGGTATCCTTGTCCTATGATCATAGAGCGGTTAACGGCGCTGATGCCGGCCGTTTTCTGACCTATCTGGTCAGCGTAATCGGCGATATTCGACGGTTGCTGCTTTGATCCAGAGGTTGTGAGGATGCGGTTAGAGGATAAATTGCTTCTCGTATGGCCGCCCAGAAACCAAAAAGGTCAGCATCCGCTGGCCTTTTTTATTGACTAAGTTTATCGGTCACGCACTAAGACATACCGATAAGCGCCTATTAGCCTAGAGGCGTTTTGCGGAGCACCGGTTGTGCTAGTAAGATGGGCTGACAAATAGCGCTTATTAAAAAACATCAACGTCAGTCAAGGTTAGCTTACACAGGGGTGTGCATTGAAGAAGCAACCGATTTCAGGATCGCTACTGATTTTGCCCGCAGCGTTTTTCTTGATGATCATCGGCTTAGTGGAGGCGGTGATTTTCGTTCATAAAGGCAATCTCGAGACCAGCCGAAAGCTCGACACTATGGGTTTTGGGGTGGATTTGCGTGCGCGCTCGGAGAGCGAACTTAATAGCGTGCTGCATCTCACCAGCGGCTTAGGCGGCTATTTTTCGGTGCGTCATGATTCGTTAGAGGCTGAGGAAATACGCGAAATTCTCGCGGTGGTCCACCAAACCAACCCGCATTTGCGCAACCTGGGTGTGGCGGTTGGGTATGAGCTCAAATACGTCTATCCTCCCGAAGGCAACGAATCGGCAATCGGAATTGATTATCGGCAATTGCCCAAACAATGGCCTGGAGTTAAACGCGCAATCACTGAGCGCAGATCCATGCTCTCCCCTCAAATTACCTTAGTGCAGGGCGGGCAGGGTTTTATTTTTCGTGAGCCCATCTATGTAGAGGGCGAATATTGGGGCCTGCTATCCTCAGTTATAGATTCGCGCTCTTTGTTGCAAACCCTTTTTGGCGACGTCAAGGATTCGCGCTACGAATTCGCGGTGCGCAACCTGGGCGGCGATCCGGAATTGCTTTGGGGCAGCGCTGTACTCTTTGATGATCCTATGGCTGTGACTCTCGAGTCGGTGCACGGTTGGGAATTCGCGGTTAAGCCAGTGGCAACTCCCGCTTCGGCGCTACCGACCTTGGTAATGCGACTTTTTGGTTGGGTACTGGCCCTGGTTACCGCTTTGGGGATTTACACCGCCTTGTTACACAAGCGTGCTATGACGCATCTGACGCTTCACGATTCGGTCACCGGTTTGCCCAATCCCAATCTTGTGAGCGATCGAATCACGCTGGCGCTGCGCCGTAGCCGGCGGGACTCCCATCAAGGGCGACCGGCAGTGGTATTTATCGGCTTAGACGACTTCAAGTTCATAAAGGCGGAGCTCGGCCCCGGCGCTGGCGATCAGCTCATTCGAGATTTGGCTCAGCGTTTGGAGGCCTGCGCTCGGGCAGGGGATACCCTTGGGCGTTGGTCGGATGAAGAATTCGTACTGGTACTGGAAAACGTCAATCTAGAAAAAGTTCGATCGATCCTAGACCGGCTAGAGCAGATGCTCGCCAAGCCTTTTGAATACCAAGGCAAAGCGGTGCATTTGTCCGCCACCATTGGTTACGCCCTGGCGAAGGACGAAACCGACCGGCCCATGAATTTGATCTGGGCGGCTGATCGCGATCGCTACGGGAGAAGAGGTTGAGCGACTTAGCACATCCAGCGCTGAATGTTTGTTGGAACCCAACTTCTGGTCAGGTGGAAAAACGCCAACCCGAGTAATAGCCCCGCGGTGTTGGCCAGTATATCCATCAAGCTGAAACTGCGCGTAGGTAGGAAGTATTGCAGGCACTCTATGGCGGTGGAATAGGCCAATAAAAACAGCGCTCTATGCCACCAGAGACTCCGCGGCCAGGCCATACTTATAGAGAGGCCAGCCACCAGATAGCCGGTAAAATGCATGAGTTTGTCGTTGTAGTCGCCGACGGTTTCCTGAGGGGCGCTGGCTAAGCCCAGCAACGTATAGACGACCAGCAGGGCCAAAAACTGACCATGGCAGGCCGGCCGCCATAACTTTTCATAAATGTTCGTCATTCAGAGGTTGCCCGCTTAATACCTCTTAACTGGTTGCGCTTGCGTCGTACCCTCACAATTTAAATCTCGGCTTTATCGGCAACTGGCAAAAGTGTTTCGGCGTCGTACAAATCCTGCGGCCGATTGATATTGAAAAAAGGATCGTAGCTTGTACTGGAGAATTCGACCTGGGTGTAACTGTGCTGTTCGATCCATTGAGCCAGAGGAGGGATATTACCGCTTTCGAGTGTTTCGCTCAGGGCGTCAAACAAGGAGCTGTGCCAGAGAGTGAAGATGGGATGCAGGCGTCCTCCCGAAGCGGCGACTGCTACCAAAGCTGACTGGCGCTCGGCGGCTTCGGCCAGTTGAGTCACCAGATCGTCGGGGAAAAAGGGCGTATCACAGGCGAAGCTGGCCAGCCATTCGACTTCTGGGCGTTGCTGCTTGGCCCACTGAAGCGCGGCATGGATTCCCGCTAAAGGGCCCAGAAACTCGGGGTAGATATCGGCTATCACCGGTAGTCGGCTGCGTGCAAAACGCAGGCTGTTGCCGTTGGCGCTGAGCAGCAGTTGGTCGACCTGAGGCTGGGATTTGGCGATACTGCGCTGCAACAGAGTTTTACCGCCAAGGGGTAGCAAACACTTGTCCCCGCCGCCCATACGGCGGGCTTGGCCACCGGCCAGAAGAACACCGAGAATGTTAGTTTTTTCGATCATACAAAGCGGTCGAAGACGATTGAAGACAAAGGTAACTATACCCTTTGGGAGATCCAAAGTGTGAATTCTTTTGGTGATTTATGCGCCAACTCTCATCCTTTTCGAACGCTGAGTCGGAGCCGGGTGGATGAAATGGCATCCCAGTCGAAGTAGTATAACGGCCTTAAACAAGCTCTTGAAAAATCTGCAGAGTTCTTCAGGAGCCTGGCACATCCCCAGGAGTTCATTTTCTATATGGCTTACGATCTAAAAGACCTACGGCGGGAATACCTCAGAGGCGGTCTACATTTGAAAGACCTGGCCGCCGACCCCATCAGTCAGTTCGAGCGCTGGATGGCCCAGGCCGTCGAGGCCGAAATCCCTGACCCTACCGCCATGACCTTGGCCAGCGTGGCCCCCGATGGTCAACCCTCCCAGCGCATAGTGTTGCTGAAAGGTTTAGATCGGCATGGCTTTGTGTTTTACACCAACCTGCGCAGCCGCAAAGGGCGCGAACTGCAAGCCAACCCCAAGGTCAGCCTGCACTTTCCCTGGCATGCTTTGGAGCGCCAGGTAAGCCTTATAGGGCAGGCGAAGCAGCTCGATGACGAGGAGGCTTTGGCCTACTTTAGGCGCCGTCCGCGCGAGAGCCAGTTGGCCGCCTGGGCCTCGAGACAGAGTCAGCCGGTAGCGTCGCGCGAGAAGCTGATGGCGCGTTTTGAAGAGATGCAGGAGCGCTTTGGTGAGAAGGACATTCCCTTGCCCGAGTTTTGGGGTGGCTTTAGAGTCAAGCCTCAGCAGATAGAGTTTTGGCAGGGCGGAGCTCATCGACTACACGACCGCTTTCAATACACCCTGGAAGCTGACGGCAACTGGCGTATTGACCGCTTGGAGCCATAGAACCCGCAAAAGCTTTAGTTTGCCAAGCTGCGACTATGATATGAAACCATTAT
>CAZKCY010000097.1:0-7849 GCA_964551155.1 uncultured Marinimicrobium sp.
GTTGCTCCACTGGCGTCCAATTCGGGACAATAAATAGATTGCAAGACTTCGATACTCCGCTTGGCGGCATGGCCGTTGAGCTGGTAGTAAACGTGCTGGGCCTCCTTGCGGGTGACCACCAACTCCGCTGAACGCAGGGCCGCCAAATGCTGTGACAGCGCCGACTGGCTAAGAGGCACCTTTGCATTCAGCTCGCCCACCGACTGCTCGCCTTCGAGCAGGATGCACAGAATCATCAGGCGGTTTTCGTTGGCCAGCTGCTTGAGCATGGCGGCGGCTTCGCCGGCATGAGCCTGCATTTGCTGAGGGTCGATTTGGGTCATGGGTGGCTCCTTTGCTAAGGGAGCCATTATATTAGTATTTTCTAAATAAGATATAGTTTAATTAGGTTATTTTAATATTTTTGCGAGGGAAATCTTGCTCCGCTGTTATATGTGAGAAAAGGTTGTATGCCGGCAAAACAAAGAACTGGCCGCCAGGACAGATGCGCCGGTGCAGCTCTTGCCTTAGGATTGGGAGCTTTGGGGTTTTTGGAAGGATGCCCTTAGGGAAAGCTTGTTTTGGATCCGCCCTCACCCGGGCCGAGCTATCTGCGCAATCAAAATGCCTTGCTGGAGGATTTTATTGTCTCGGCGTTACGCCCAAATAAAAACTGAAAGCTGGAAAGAACAGCTGACACTAAGCCGTCAGCTGTTCGGAAGGCTGGTGCTACTTCTCCACCGACTCCGCAGCCGAGTTCTGGCTCTCGAGCGCCATATAATATTCCTGGTAGTTGAGCGCATAAGGGCCCGGAGGAAGCGCAGTGCCGTCGGTGTAAAACACCTGGTGATTGGCCTGGCGAGTCAACGGCAGATAGTTCGGGTCGGCCCTTTCGATAGCGGCGGTAATCGCTGACGCAATAAGATCCGCCAAGGGGCTGCCTGAACTATTATTCTGCGGCGTGTAGCTGAGCTGCTTGCGCGCCGACCAAAGTTCCGCACCGTCTTTGTTGACCAAGCGATATTCAAAATCCACCACCGTAGTGGTTTGAATCAGCACATACCGGGCGGTCCATTCGTGCACAGTAATATAGAGAATCGAATCGGCACCAAAAAGACTCGCCAACTCTTCCGGCGGAGTGGCATGAACCGATGCCGGCTCGTAGAGGCCTTCGTATTCAAGTAAGGTTTTAACCGTGTGCACCGGGAACACGTAGTAGCCTTTCTCGCCGAGGGTTTTCGGCAAAGTGGTCAGCACCGAGGTGGGTGCCTGAACATCCACCGAATTGTTGACCACCGGCACCACCAGAATCGATTTGGGCTGGGCCTTGTGAAAAGCCGACAGGTCGGCACGATTCTGAGTAGTGGCACAGCCGGCCAGCATCAGAATAAGCCCCGGAACCAGGGCAAAAAATAATTTATTCATGGCTTATTGTTCCTTCAAGTTCTGAATCAGCGCGCTCATCATCGGTCGACTCTCCGGCCAAATATCGTGTTCGCGTTGATAAAAAGCCAAAGCGCCCTGCCGATCACCTTCCTGCAGCAACAAGGTGCCCGCCTCGGCCAAAAGTCCGGGTGGCGGTTTTTTGTTGGCTTGCTCAAGCTCGTTGATAAAAGCGATGTGATTAGCGACCACTTTTTCCTTCAGTTCTGGTTTGTGGTAGTAGGTGAACAAATCCTCTTCGTAGTTACCCCAGTTATACAAACCACTATTGGTGGCACAGCCAGTGGTTAACAAAACCACAGCAACTGGAATTAGGTAGCGCTTAATCATGGGCGGTCACCTTTATAACTCGCGTGCTGTTTTCCCCCAGAAAAACGTCCTGGCTGAAAATTGTCTGGCCGGCATTTTTAACTTCAATCATGTGCCGGCCCGCGATGATGCGCAGCGCGTTTTCATCCACCAGAAAGTCGCTCATGGGGCCATAGCTGACGCCATCGATGTAAATCTGGTATTGAGCGGGGCCTGCGCTGAGACCAATAGGCTCAAACGCCAGGCGAGGCCGGTCGTCGATAATTTGAGTGCTTTCGGTGGGGGTCTGAACGCAAGCGACCAGGAACAGAGACAGAAGCAGAGCAGTAAAAAGTTTCATTATTTAATTTCCTCCACTTGCAGCTGATCCAGGCTGTAGCCTTCTATGGAGCCTTGGGTAATCTCGCCATAGGCACCTTCTTCGAGTTCCGAATCGCCGAAAGTCCCGACGATTTCCAGGCGCGCAAGCTGCTTGCCGGGTAAGGTAATGGTGGAGCCGGTGGTGCTGGATTTTACCTGGCGGCCCTTGGTCATCACGTTAAAGGCCATGCCCTCATCAATACCCTGACTCTTGCCCCCGCTGATGTACACCATGCCCTCTTCCACCGCCAGCACGTCGGCCGACCAGGTTTTCGAAAGCATAATCGCGCTCAGCTTCTCAACCGCTGCGTTTACCGCCGCGCCAATGGCGCGATCATTCAGGCTGCCGTCGTAGCTGGCCACTGAACCGAAACCCATAGTATTTGCGGTTTCAGTGGAGGAAGAGCCGCTGCCGGTAACCGAGGCAAAAACCTGTCCCGTTTTGGTATCCACCAAACGCAGGTCAACCTTAGCGACCGCCTCCTGCTTTTTGGAAGACGACAGAAAACCGGATTCTCCGGTGGTGGAGCGGCCGAACTCGGTCAAGGAGCCAATCACCAGGGTATCGACGCCGACGATATCCACCTCATGACCCGAGAGCGCCGCTTCGCGCCCCAAAAGCTCAATATCGGGGCGCTCGAAAATCAGGTAATTGCCGCTGTTGGTCAGCGACTGCATAAACATGTCGGTGACTTTATTACCCAGCTCATCTGCAGTGGCCGCGCGCAACAGACTTTTGCCGTAGTTGGTTTCGTTGGTGATTCGACCCACGGCAATTTTGCGTTTGAGAGCAAGTTCGGGCGGCTGATTCAGCAAGGCCTCTTGAGCGGCGCGTTGTTCCTCGGCGGAAACGGCTGGCTCTTTGTCTTGCATTTGAGGAGTTTGGGTAGCACAGCCGGTGGCGATTATTGCCAAGGCCAAGGGGAGGAGCAGTTTCATTGTGAGAATCCCTTTTGTCTATAATTTGCTCTATGCTGAATGCACTTTCTCGTTCAGCCTGCCGGCGCATTTTCCTTACCCGGTCAACCAGTTCAAACCAAGTCGAAACGGCAGAAGCTGGCCAGCAGAGGCGAAAGTTTACGGCTTTCAATGTCAAACAACCAGTAACTGCAGCAACTTTTTCATACTCAGTGACAGCAGGATCCCGCTTATGGTTAACCCGCTTTTCGACAGCCACTGCCATTTCGATTTCGACGCTTTCGATTCCGACCGGGCAGACATCTGGCGTCGCTGTAACGAGGCCGGTATCGACCAATTGCTAATTCCGGGCGTGGCGCCCGACCAATGGCCCACCGCGGCCAAAGTCGCGCGCGAATACCAGGGCCTTTACTATGCGGTGGGCCTTCACCCCTGGTGGCTGAAGGACGCGTTTAACCTCGATCAGCTGAACTCGCGCCAGCTGGAGGATATGGCCGAGAAGCTGGCCAGTGCCGCTCACGAAACAGGCTGCGTCGCCATAGGCGAGTGCGGGTTGGATCTGATTCATGATGCCGATTCCCAGAAAGCTCAGGAGCGGGTATTGGCGATGCATTTGGAGGTCGCGCAAGAAGTCGAGCTGCCGACCGTGATCCACAGCGTTAAAGCCCATAACCCTTTGATACGGTTGCTCAAGGAATACCCTCTGGAGCGCGGCGGCGTTATTCACGCCTTTAGCGGCAGCCTGGAAATGGGGCAGGAATATTGGGACTTGGGTTTTTACCTGGGAATCGGTGGCACCATTACTTACGAACGGGCCAAGAAAACTCGTTCAGCCGTTGAACAACTGCCATTGGAAGCCCTGCTGCTGGAAACCGATGCGCCGGATATGCCCTTGTGCGGCCACCAAGGTGAGCGCAATAGCCCGGAGCGATTGCCGGAGATTGCCCAGGTATTGGCCGAATTACGCAAGCAATCAGTGGCAGAAATATCGGCCCAGACCACCGCCAACAGCAGGAAGTTGTTTGGGTTGGAATAGTCGGGCAAGCCGTGGGCGGTACCCACCGCAAAGAGATGAATTACTCGCGGTCGGTCAAATCTATCCGGGATACTTCTGCAAATATCGCTCTATCGCTTTCGCTGCCGCAGCGAAACCGAAGCTGCCGGTTACCATCACCAGCGATCCCAAACCGCCGCCGCAATCGAGCTTTAAACCCTCGGTGGTGTTGCGCTGGCGACAGGCGGAGCCGTCGGGCTGGGGGAAAATCATCGGCTCGGTGGAGTAGACCGCATCGACGCCAAAGCGACGCTTGCTGTCGCGGGCAAAGTTATGGTGCCGGTACAACAGATTGCGCACTTTGCGCAGCATGGGGTCGTAGAGAGTGGTGCCCAGATCGCCCACGGCAATTTTGCCCGGATCGCTTTTGCCACCCGAAGAACCCACGGTCACTAGCCGCTTTTTGGTGGCACTGCAATAGGCCACCAAACGAGCCTTAATATTGGCCGAGTCAATGGCATCGACAATCACATGATGGCGCTCATCGAGCAGCCGGGTCATGTTTTCGCGGGTGAGAAAATCCTCTACCGAGTGGACGATGATTTCCGGGTTGATGGCTTTCAAGCGCTCGGTCATGACCCGGTTTTTGGAGTCGCCGATGTGATTTTGCAGGGCGTGCAGCTGGCGATTGGTGTTGCTGACGCAGACGCCGTCCAACTCAATCAGGGTCAGCTCACCCACACCTGTGCGCGCCAGAGCCTCGGCCGCCCAACTGCCCACGCCACCCAAACCCACCACCGCAATGTGGGCTTTTGAGAGCGACTCCAGCGCCGGTTCGCCGTAGACTCTTGCCACGGCGGCGAAGCGCTGGCGGTATTGCTGAGTTAGCTGGGTGTCAGTCATAACAATTTTAATATCTTAAGGCCCAAGCCTTGTGCCGGGGCTTTTTCAAAGGCGCTGATAATAGGGCTCTACAAGCCCTTGTCAATTCGTTTGATCGCGCTGGGGCTTGCCTAGAGCGTAGATGGTCAGCGCCAACCCCGCCAGCAAAAAGGGAATGCTCAACAGCTGACCGGTAGTCAGGCCGATACCCATGGCATAAGCCTCCTGCTGGGTTTTAACAAACTCCAACAGAAACCGGGCGCTGAACACCAAAAACAGCAATACCCCGAGAAGCGCGCCCGGATATTGTTTGATTTTGGTAAACCGGTAAGCACAGAACAGCAGCACAAAAATCGCCAGATAGGAAAAGGCTTCATACAACTGGGTCGGGTGTCTGGGCAAGTCGTCGATGCGGGCAAAGACAACCCCCCAGGGTAGCTCGGTGGGCGTGCCGACAATTTCAGAGTTGAAGAAATTGCCAGTGCGTACAAAGAATCCGAACAGAGCCGTGGGTATCGCCAGTCGATCAAGCAGCCAAAGGTAGTTTTGCCCGGTTTTGCGACAGAACAAATACACCGCCAGAAACAACCCAATGCCGCCACCATGGCTTGCCAGCCCCCCTTCCCAAACCGCCAGTATCTCCAGCGGATTGCTCAAGTAGTAGGCGGGATCGTAAAACAGACAATGACCCAAACGCGCACCGATAATAATGCCGATCACCGCGTAAATCAGCAGGCTGTCGAGCGATTCGGACGGCTGGTTTTCCTGCCGATAAATCCAGCTCATCAACGAATAGCCCGCCAGTATGGCGGAAGCGAACAAGACTCCGTACCAAAAAATGGTAATTGGCCCCAGAGTAAAAAGTATCGGGTCGAGATCCCAGACAAAATGATCCATTGCTTGGCTTTCCTGCGACTAAAGTGGGGAAATTAGAGCGAGGGGCGATGATAGGTGGTTGCGCGCCTTGTTGCCAGTTTTAGGGCAAAGGGTTTCAGGTTGATGGAATGCGCGGAGGAGACCGCCAGCGACGCACAGGCTCCCACTCCACGACGAGAAGACTTTATTGCGGCAGGAAGTCGAAGGTGTAGTTGACTTCGGCTTGGGCGACATTGGCCGCCGGAAAGGTAATCAACAGAATCCGATTGAGGATTCTGTTCTCAAGCTCCGAGTCATTGAGTTCGCTGGATTGGATCCGCGCTTCGGAGATCTGACCACTGGGTTCGATTACCAAATAGACCACCATCTTGCCCTGCAGCTGCGGCTTCTCGCGCAGAGCCCGATTGTAAATCGTAAAAATGCCGCCCATGTGCTGGTCGATAACTTTGCGAATTTCCTCATCGCTGCGTCCGGCCACTTGGCTCTGGCGCTCGCTGGCTTGCTCCTGTTCAGCCTGTTCGGCCTCCATTTGGCTTTGCACCTGTGTGGTCTCTCGACCGGCCAAAGCCGAGCCGCCGGTGTCCTGGCTCATGCTCGAGAGGTCTATACCGCCACTGTCGCCCTGGGTTTGATCGGCGATGACTGAGCGATCGACTTGCGCCGCCTCAGTGTCGCCCCGCAACAAGTTTTGGTTGTCGAGCTCCGGGGTATCCAGAGTTTCGCGCATCGCCATCAGATCGTCCTGCATCTGAAACAGTCCGCTGGCCGACGCTTTTTCGCGCGCTTCCTGCACCTGGGTAGGGGGCGGAGTTTGCGGTTCGGGCTCTGGCTCTGGTTCCGACTCGGGCTCAGGGTCTGGTTCTGGCGGCTCTTCTGGCTCGGGTTCTGGTTCGGGTTCTGGCTCCGGCTCGGGCGGTGGCGGCGGTTCCTGTTCGAGGATAACCCGCGCCAATTGCGGCGGCAGCTCCTCCTGCTCTTCGCGGGCCTGCTCGGGTACCGGAATAAAGGGAATTGCCAAGCCGAGAATCAGGCCGGCGATCAGCAGACCTTTGAGAATCCGTTTAAAAGTGCGGTCCTCGTCGATCGACGACTGCCAGGGCAACTCCAGATTGGGACTTTTAAAGGGCGTCATCTTACTGCTCGGCCCCCGCGGCACTGGATTCGGACTCCAGCTGGGCCACAGCCAGGGCTATATCCCGGTAATCGGTCGCGGCGCAAGTGGCCATGATTTTTTTCAGGAGGGCATAGGGAATCGCCTTGTCACCCATCAGGGTGATCGGGCGGCCAAACTCCTGCTCCGCTTCGGTCATCGGCCGGGCGCGGCTGGCGCGGTACTCAAGTTCCTCCCGCAAGCTTTCTATCTGCCCCTCGTCCGAGGCCAGCACCTCGGGGACCGAGGCTACCGGCCGGCCATTTACCAAAATGTGGTCGGCATTGACCATCAGCATCAGGCTGGTTTCCGGCTGCTGGGCCGAGACCGAGGCCGGTAATTGGATGCTTTTATCCTGGGTCAGCACTTCCACTTCGGAAGAATTCACCAGCAGAAAGAACACCAGAATGGTGAAAATATCCATCAGCGAAACCAAGTTCAGTTTCGGCACCCGACCCATACGCTTGTGGTGGCGAGCCATGCGCCGGGCGCGTAGCGACTGCTTCATTGCGCCTCCTCTGGTGGCGCATCGCCGAGGGCAATGGACGGAAACAGTTCGGCATCGACCACCGAGGCGGCCACCACGGCTTTAAAGGAGCGCACTGTATCCATAACCCGAACAAGTGTTTGGTAATCGGTATCCGGCTCGGACAGAATGACAATGTCTTGCTTATCGATGCCCTGGTTGCTCAATTCGATTTTTACGTTCTGAAGCAATTCCGACAATTGTTGATAATTGTGTTCGCCCGACTCAGTGGCCTCTATGCGGCGCAGACGCACACCGGCGGGGTAATTGATATCCAGGTAGTCATCGCGAATCACCACTTCCAGCTGTTTAGGCTGCTCTTCAGATTCGGTCTGAGCTTGGCCATCGGCGGCCTTGGGCAGGGTCAAATCGAGCACGGTAATGCGCGCGAACACCATACTCATCAGCAGCA
>CAZKCY010000098.1:0-7787 GCA_964551155.1 uncultured Marinimicrobium sp.
AACCGCTGGCAACCGGCGTAGGCGATCATGGCGCCGTTATCGGTGCAGAACTCGTGCCGGGCGTAGAAGACCCGCGCGCCGATTTTATCCAGGGCGGTATGCAATTCTTCCCGTAGTCGGGTGTTGGCCGAAACACCCCCGGCAATCACCAGAGTTTTATGGCCGGTTTGCTCGAGCGCCCGGCGGCATTTCAGCACCAGAGTCCCCACTACCGCCTCTTCAAAAGCGTGGGCTATATCGGCGCAGGTTTGCTCGTCGGGCAGCCCATCGGGCCCGGCGTGCTCGGCCACGGTATTAAGGGTATAGGTCTTGAGACCGCTGAAGCTGAAATCCAACCCGGGCCGGTCGACCATGGGGCGGGGGAAGGTGAACCGCCCCGGCTGGCCCCGCTGAGCCAGTTTGGCCACTTGCGGGCCGCCGGGATAATCCAGATCGAGCATTTTCGCAGCTTTGTCGAAGGCCTCGCCGGCGGCATCGTCGAGGGATTCCCCCAAGAGCTGATAGTCTCCCAGGCCCGCGACTTCGACCAGCTGAGTGTGACCGCCCGACACCAACAGCGCCACAAAAGGATACTGGGGCGGATTGGCCTCGAGCATAGGCGCAAGTAGATGCCCCTCCATGTGGTGCACCCCCAGGGCGGGCAAATTCCAGCCATAAGCCAAGGAGCGACCGACCAGCGCGCCCACCATCAACGCCCCCACTAGACCGGGGCCGGCGGTATAGGCTACGCCGTCCAAATCCTCGGCCGAGGTGCCAGACTCCCCCATCACCTGTTCTATCAAAGGCAGCAGCTTGCGCAGATGATCGCGCGAGGCCAGCTCGGGCACTACCCCACCGTATTCGGCATGCAGCTCGATCTGGCTATAAAGAGCGTGCCCGAGAAGGCCCGACTCACTGTCGTAAATAGCGATGCCCGTTTCGTCGCAGGAGGTTTCAATACCCAGTACGCGCATGCGAATTCGATCCTCAATAAACTGAGCCGCTATGATATAGATCGAGGCAGTCCAGGACCAGCGCCGCCAGCGTTTCACCAGCCGGTGAGCTCAATTCAGAAACTCCTCCAAAAAGTCTTCTAGCCCGGCCAGATAAACCTTCCGCGACTCGATAAAACCGCGGTTGTGGCTGCCTTGCAAGTCGAGCAATCGGCGCGGCTCGGGCGCCGCCTGGTAAAGCGCCCGGCCGTGCTCGTAGGGAATGGTTTCATCGTCACGGCTGTGCACGATCAACACCGGCGCCTCGACGTTTTGCACATAGGCGCGAGTGTCGTATTGGTAGCGGGACAGTAACCGCACCGGAAGAAATGGGTAAAGCTGAGCGCCGAGATCCGGCACCGAGGTAAAGCTCGACTCCAGAATCAGGGCCCCGGCCGGGTTGTCAGCGGCCAGCTTGGCCGCAACGGCGCCGCCCAAGGAGCGACCGAAAATGACTAACCGCTCGGGCTCTACGCCTCGCGCTTCCACCAAATAGCGATACGCTGCCTGAGCGTCGCTGTAGAGCCCCTGCTCACTGGGACTGCCGCTGCTGCTGCCGTAACCGCGATAGTCAATGATCAAAACACTGAGCCGCAGCTTATTAAAAATTTGCAGCGATTCGAGCCGATGAGAGATATTGCCGGCATTGCCGTGAAAAAACAGTAAGGTTGCGCGCGCGTTCGCAGCCGGAAGAAACCAGCCTTGCAGCTCCTCCTTGTCTGCCGTCGTTAAGCTCACCTCTTCGTAACTCAAACCTATATCCGCCGGAGTGGTCACCAGCTCTCGAGTCGGAAAATGAATCATTCGCCCCTGCAGCAACCAAACGATGCCCACAAAACCCAAATAGACCAACCCGAGTGCAATGAGCCACCGCAATGTCATCTCCTCCGAGCAAAAATTCACTTTCTAATTTGGCGCATAGGCGCCTATCCGCACAGCTCTGGAGCTCAAGCCGAAGAGCACCAAAGCTACAGCGGTTCTTTCTTACAAAGGTAGTTATTCAGCCGCTTGCCCTCAATCTTTAAATTTGTTTAACACAACCCACGAGAGGATTTTCATGCCAATGCCTTGAAAACTGCCGTTAAGGACCTTAGCTAGCTAGAGGGCAAAAACAATACCAATCTCTATGATCATTATTGATTTATTTTTTGAACATGATTTGAAACAAGGAGATTTTTATGAGCTCTGTGCGCGATGACTATCCTACTCGGCTAGGCGAGAGTATGAAGCCGTTCGAGCGCAAAGATCCGGTGATCTACACCAGCGACGATAAACGCTATGATGGCCCACTGAGCCGGGGGCAGGTTGAATCCTATGAGCGCAACGGCTATCTGTTTTTTGATTCGTTCTTCTCTCCCGATGAAATCACGCCTTTCCTGTCAGACCTGGATGAATACAACGAAGATGAAGACTTCAAAGGGTTGGAGCAAACCATCATTGAACCCTATGCCGATGAGGTTCGTTCCATCTTTGGTTTGCACCAGTTGTCCGAGCGCTTTGATCGCCTGACGCGAGATCCGCGCTTGCTGGAAATCGCCCATCAACTGCTCGACAGCGACGTCTACATCCACCAGTCACGCTTGAATTACAAGCCCGGCTTTACCGGTACCGGCTTTAACTGGCATTCGGACTTCGAAACCTGGCACAGCGAAGACGGCATGCCGCGCATGCGCTGTTTCAGCATGTCGATCCTGTTGACCGAGAACAATGAATTTAACGGTCCTTTGATGTTGATCCCCGGATCGCATCGCTGGTTTATTCCCACAGAGGGCAAAACCCCTGAGGAAAACTGGAAAGAGTCTCTGAAGAACCAGACCCTCGGTGTGCCCACGGCCGACAACCTACACCGCATGGCCGACAAAGGTGGCCTGGTGGCGCCCACCGGTCCAACCGGTTCGGTAATACTATTTGAATGCAATACCCTGCACGCTTCGGCCAACAACCTGTCGCCCTGGCCGCGCAGCAACCTGTTTTTCGTCTATAACAGCGTTGAAAACCGGATGGAGAAGCCCTTCTGCGGCAACCGCCCCCGGCCCGAATTCCTCGCCACCCGCAAGGATACCGCCGGCCTCACACCGGTAAGCGACTACCGCGATCAACAGCCGGCCAGGAAGTACGCCACCGGCTAAATAGCGCCGGCTCGCCAAACGGCGGCGCAGGCCATGGGGTCTACTGAACGGCCAAATTTGAGCCCCAGACCTATTTGACCCGGCGCAGTTCGGCGGCCAAAAGCAATTTCGCCCGCCCTGGTTGCAGGCGCAATAAGAAGTGTATAGAATCTGCGGCCCTCGGATCCCGGAGCATCTTTGCCATGCCCGGGGAGAATTTATACAGTAAAGGTAAAAGCATGCCTTCAGTTAAACTTAAAGAAAACGAGCCTTTTGACGTTGCTCTGCGCCGCTTCAAGCGCTCTTGCGAAAAAGCCGGCATTCTGGCCGAAGTTCGCAGCCGCGAAGCCTATGAGAAGCCCACTTCGGTGCGCAAGCGCAAAGCAGCTGCCGCTGTAAAGCGCCATGCCAAGAAGGTTCAGCGCGAATCTAAGAAGTTTCAGCGCCTCTATTAAGAGAGCCTGTCCGGACTGGTAAGAACGGCTATCCGTGAGCTCGCTCGCGCTCGGTCCCCACTCGGCTTATGAACCGGTAACTGTTGGCGCGCAAGCATCCGCCAGCAAACACCAGGTCAGTGGAATCCGGCGCTTTAGGCCAAATCTTGGCCTTGCAAACGCTCGGGAGACCGATGTTCAGCGCCGCACAAACAGGTAGGTCATGTCCGAATCAGAGCTGAAAGCAAGCATCAACGATGCCATCAAAACCGCCATGCGCGCCCGAGAGAAGGAGCGCCTGGCGGTTTTGCGCGCTATTATGGCGGAGCTCAAGCGCATTGAGGTGGACGAGCGGATCGAGCTGGACGACACCCGGGTACTGGCCGTGCTGGACAAGATGGTCAAGCAACGGCGCGATTCCGAGCGCCAGTATCTGGAAGCCGGCCGGCCCGAATTGGCCGAGCAGGAACGCTTTGAAATCTCCCAGATCGAAACCTTCCTGCCCACAGCGCTGACCGAGACTGAAATCGAGCAACTGGTGGATCAGGCCATGGCCGCCACCGGCGCCTCGGATATGCGCGCCATGGGCCAGGTCATGGCGCAGCTCAAGCCCCAAGTTCAGGGCCGCGCCGACATGGCCCAGGTGAGCAAGATCCTCAAGGCCAAATTGAACTCCCAGTAGCTAAGTTGTCTAGTCTCTGAAGGCCAGATATCGGATACTGGCGCTTCTCAACCAGCGACTAGAACCTTTATGGCCGGCCTGATTCCCCAAAGCTTTATCGACGACCTGCTCGATCGCATCGACATAGTCGAAGTGGTGGATCACCGCGTCAAGCTGAAAAAGACCGGCAAAAATTACAGCGCCTGCTGCCCTTTCCACGACGAAAAAACCCCCTCTTTCACCGTCAGCCCCGATAAGCAGTTTTATTACTGCTTTGGCTGCGGCGCCAGCGGCAATGCCCTTGGCTTTATCATGGATTACGAGCGCCTGGCCTTCCCCGAGGCGGTAGAACAGTTGGCCCGCCTTGCCGGGCTGGAAGTGCCGCGGGAGACCCAAAGCCAGGCCCAGAAGGAACAGGCCGAAACCAAAAAAAGCATTTACACGCTGCTGGAGCAGGCCGACATCTACTACCAGGCTCAGCTGCGCCAGCATCCCCAGCGCGAGCAAGCGGTTACTTACCTAAAGCGCCGCGGTCTCGATGGTCGTACCGCCAAAGACTACGGCATCGGCTTCGCACCCCCCGGCTGGGACAACCTGCTCAAGGCGCTGGGCAATGGGGCTGAGGAGCAGCGGTTGCTGATCGAAGCCGGCATGCTGATTCACTATCCGGAGGAGAAAAAGCTCTACGATCGCTTCCGGCACCGGATCATGTTCCCGATTCGCGATACCCGCGGCCGGGTCATTGGCTTTGGCGGCCGAGTGCTCGGCGATGACAAGCCCAAATATTTAAACTCCCCTGAAACCCCGGTATTCCACAAGGGGCAGGAGCTGTACGGCCTCTATGAGGCCCGCCTCGCCTACCGAGAGCTGCCCCGGCTGCTGGTGGTGGAAGGCTATATGGATGTGGTCAGCCTGGCCCAGTTCGGCATCCGCTACGGGGTGGCGACTCTGGGCACCGCCTGTGGCGAGGAGCATCTGGCGCGGGCTTTCAAACACACCCGCGAAGTGGTGTTTTGTTTCGACGGCGACCAAGCCGGTCGCGCCGCCGCCAAGCGAGCACTGCTCAACTCCCTGCCGGTAATGGAAGACGGCCGCCAGGTAAAATTCCTGTTCCTGCCCGAGGGCGAAGACCCGGATACCCTGGTGCGCCAGGTAGGCCCGGACAAATTCGAGCGCATGGTGGAACTGGCCGTGCCGCTCGAGGACTATTTGTTCGATGCGGTTTCGGAAGATATCTCCAACATTCGCTCCATGGAGGGCCGGGCCCGCTTGAGCAAGCGCGCCGCGCCCCTGCTGGACCAACTCCCTAAAGGCGTTTTCCGGGAGCTGATGTTCGACAATCTGGCCAGCCGCACCGGCTTGAGCCGCTCGGTGCTGCAGGAACTGGTGACCGAACCGGTAGAGCTGGTTTCCACCGAAGCTCAAGCGGAGCCCAAAGCCGACAAGGCCGCCCAGCCCCGCTCGAGCGGGGCCGAACCACAACTTCCGGACCAGGGAGAGCCGCCTCCGACGGATTATGAGGCCTACGCCGACCAGGCTCTGCGCCCTGAACAACCGCCGGAACCCTATGCCGCCCGACCCGCGTCGACTTCCCCGAGCTTGTCGAAGTCGGGCAAGAAATATCTGATTCCTCCGGCACACAAAGCTATAGGCTTGCTTCTCAGTCATCCCGGCCTGGCGGCGGAAGAGGAGCCGGATCTGTGGCTGACCCAGGAAGAGCTCGAATTACAGCTGCTGGGCCAATTACTGCAGCTGCTGCGCCAGCGTCCTCACTACCAGTTGGCGCACATCATTGGCTACTGGCGGGGCACCTACGGCGCCCAGGCCACCGAGCAGCTGGCGCGCGTTGCCGGCCAGGATCTGCTCGCCGCCGCCAACGCCCAGGCCCGCCCCCGCCAGGACAAGCCGGCCCGCGCCAGCTACGATACCCAGCTGGCATTTTGCGATTGCCTGCAGAAACTTAGAACCCAACTGGAGGTCAAAAAGTCGGCACAATCGCTGGCCAGGCTGAAAAACGTCGACTTTGGCCAGTTGAGTGCCGAAGAACGTCAGGCTCTGGTGCGCGACGCTCTGGCCAACAAACAGCGCCATTGATCCAGGGCACAGCGCACAACCAAGCCTCGACTGCTGGATTGCGACGCAGATAACAAGAATAAACCCTCAATCAGATGCCAGCGGGCGTTGAATTAATGGAATCGGACCCCATATATCGGGTATAATCCCGCGCTTTGCATTTCTCACACACCTTTTTCACACACCTAGGTTTACAGGGTTCCGAATGGCTGAAAACGCTAAACAGCAACAATCTCGCATCAAAGAGTTGATTGCCCGTGGTAAAGAACAGGGCTACTTGACTTACGCCGAGGTTAACGACCACCTGCCAGAAGACATCTCGGATCCGGATCAGGTCGAAGACATCATTCAGATGATCAACGACATGGGCATTCGCGTATACGAAATTGCCCCCGATGCCGACACCCTGTTGATGACTGACGGCGACGCCTCGGCCGATGAAATTGCCGCCGCCGAAGCCGCCGCCGCTCTGGCCGCCGTGGAAACCGAAGCCGGTCGCACCACCGACCCAGTGCGTATGTATATGCGCGAAATGGGTACCGTGGAGCTGCTGACCCGCGAAGGCGAAATCGCCATCGCCAAGCGTATCGAAGAAGGCGTGCGCGAGCTGATGCACGCTCTGGCCTACTGGCCGGGCGCGGTCCAGCACGTGCTGGATGAATACGCCATGGTGGAAAAAGAAGAGCGCCGCCTGGCCGATGTCATTATCGGCTGGCTGGATCCCGCCGACGATATTCCCCCGGTCAACCCGGCTAGCAGCGCTCCGCCTGCCACCAAGGCCAAAACCGACAAAAACGACGACAACGACGATAACGCCGATGTCGAAGAAGAAGAAACCACCTCTGGTGTCGATCCGGAGGAGGCGCAAATCCGTTTCGCTCAGTTGCGCAAGCAGCTAGTAAAAGCCGAAAAGGCTCTGGCCAAGCACGGCCGCGGCGCCAAGCAGTCAGAAGCTGAACTGGCCGAGCTAGGTGAGCTGTTCAAATTCTTCAAATTGCCCCCGCGCCAGTTCGAACCCATTTACAAAGAAGCCCGGGCAGTGCTGGATAAGGTTCGGCGCGAAGAGCGCAGCATTATGCAGCTGGCAGTACGCCAGGCAAAAATGCCGCGCAAAACCTTTATGCGCGAGTTTCCCGGCAACGAAACCAACGAAGCCTGGATTCCAGACGTCATCAAGAAAAAACGCGATTACTCCGATGCCCTGAAGCCGGTCGAAGAAGACATCAGCCGGGCTCAGCGCAAGCTGCAGCAGCTGGAAGAAGAAAGCCAACTGCCACTGAGTGCGATCAAAGACATTAATCGGCGTATGTCGATCGGTGAGGCCCGCGCGCGCCGCGCCAAGAAAGAAATGGTCGAGGCCAACCTGCGTCTGGTTATTTCGATTGCCAAAAAGTACACCAACCGCGGCCTGCAGTTCCTGGACTTGATTCAGGAAGGCAACATCGGCCTGATGAAGGCCGTGGACAAGTTTGAATACCGCCGCGGCTACAAGTTCTCCACCTACGCCACTTGGTGGATTCGCCAGGCCATTACCCGCTCG
>CAZKCY010000099.1:0-7763 GCA_964551155.1 uncultured Marinimicrobium sp.
GTCGGTACCGATGAATATTTCATCTCTGGTATTTCCAGTACTACCACCGCCAATGTGACCTCTGTCACCAGTACGCCGAATATTGAGTTGTCCTCGTTCTTTAGTGGCATAGCACTGGATGTGACGCCGCAGATTTCCGAATGGGGCGATGTAATTTTACACATTCACCCGATAGTCAGCGACGTTCAGGACCAGCTTAAGGTGTTCACCATCGGTGAGGAAGAGTTTGCTCTGCCGCTTGCTCAGCGGGGCGTGCGCGAATCCGACAGCATTGTTCGGGCTCAGAGCGGGCAAGTAGTGGTTTTGGGCGGCCTTATGCAGGAAACCACCGACAATAGCGACGGCAAACGACCGATATTGGGCGATATACCTTTGCTAAATAGTCTGTTTAAAACCAAAAGCAGAAGCCGCAGTAAGACCGAACTGGTGATCTTGTTGCGCCCGATTGTCGTGGGCGATGAGACTTGGCAGGAATCGCTGGAAGAGAGCCAGCAACAGATGCAGCAGATGGGTAATGAATATCGCCAGATGCGGGACCAATAACCGCTTAGAGGTTCCCTATGTATCAGCGGCATTTTGGGTTGCGTGAACAGCCGTTTTCACTGACGCCGGACACGCAATTCTTCTTCGATAGCCAAAGTCACCGCGAGGTGCTCAATACCTTGCTGCTGGCTCTGCGTCACAGCGAGGGCTTCATCAAGATTGTCGGCGAGGTGGGTACCGGTAAGACACTGATGGGCCGCAAGTTGCTCGCCAGTTTGGGGCCGGAATTTGTCTCGGTTTATATCCCTAATCCGTATCTTACTCCCGACGAGCTCAAATGGTTTTTGGCCGAGGAGATAGGTGTAACCTATTCTCCGAACACCCCTTCTTACCAACTGCTCACCGATATTTACCGGCAACTGGTGACCATGGCGGAGGAGCGCAAGCGAGTCGTCATGATCGTCGACGAGGCCCAGGCCATGCCGCGCGACACCATTGAAGCTCTGCGGTTATTGACCAACCTGGAAACCGAGAAAAGCAAGTTGCTGCAGGTGGTGCTCTTGGGCCAGCCCGAGCTAGACGAAATCCTCAAGCGGCCGGATTTGCGGCAGCTAAAGCAGCGCATAGTGTTTGCTGAGTATCTGGGCAGCATTACTCGGAAGAGTTTGCCGGCCTATGTTCAGTACCGGTTGCACTCGGCCGGTTTCAGCGTTGAGCCCCTGTTAAAAGGCTCGGCATTCAATATGCTTTATTGGGCATCGGCCGGCGTTCCCCGGCTGATCAATATCATTGCTCACAAGGCTATGCTGGTTGCCTATGGACAGGGGCTGCAGAGAGTCGCGCAGCCACAAATGGCGCGCGCGGTTCTCGATACTGCCGAAAGTCGCTGGGCGGGTCGCCTGTTGGCTCGGCGCAACTTTTGGCTGTGGCCCTTGCTCGCGGCTCTGGCGGCAGTCGCTGTGACTCTTGCACCTCTGTGGCTGGAGTCCGTGCTGTGAGCCTGATCAACGACATGTTGCGCGATCTGGATAGACGCGGGGGCCGGAAACAAGACCCGGACACTGAGTCGGAAGCTCTTGGGCATCAGTCACTATTAGCCAACAATCGCTCCGCCGGTCGCTCCATAAGTAGCTGGTTGCCAGCCTTGGCCGCCTTCTTGTTAGTGGCGGCTCTGGTACTTTGGGAGCAGGGGCGAAAGGATGAACAACTAAGCTCCCCGAGCGACGCTGCTCAGAGTGGCCAAGGAGTTGTCGCTGAGTCGGCGAAAACTGCTCCAGGCTCCGCTGAAACCACCGAAGTGGTATTAGTGCCGAACTTCTATCCAGAATTACTGGCCGCGATGGAACCGCCGCAACTAGAGGAAAAAGCTGACCACGGCGATATTATTGAACAGCTTATGCGAGACGCCGATCGGGCGTTGGAGCGCGATCGCTTGACCTCGCCCATTGAAGACAACGCCTACGCTCGCTATCAGCAGGTGCTGGCCTTGGCTCCGGAACATGCCGGCGCGCGCCGCGGTCTTGCCCGAATTACCCGACGCTATCTGGATTTGGCCGAAAGTTATATCGACCGCGGCAATGCGCTGCGCGCAGAAGTGTTACTGCGCAGGGCTCGGACAGTACAGGCGCAGCATCCGGATATTCCGGTTGTGGCTGAACGCGTGGCAGCCTTGACAGAGCAGCAGGCAAACCGAAACCAGGCCCCTAGTAGTGAGCTGGATACTGCAAGCCAAACCCTCGAGTCGGACACGTCAGAGATTGAAACATCCGATCAGAGCGCTCGTGTCAGCTTGGATGATAGCGCCGGGGCTGGCCAGCCGGCAGGCCGCTTGGAAGTGAGGCCAAATGCCGAATCTGTTGATCAGCAGGTTGCGCAGGAGGCGCGCCAATTGATTCGTCAGGGGCGTGGGCATAGCGCACGTCTGCGTTTGGAGAAGCAGCTTGAGCAGTATCCGAGTTCGCGGCACAGCGCCGTTTTATTGGCGAAAATCTACCTAGAGCAAGGTGATTTGGAGTCGGCGCGCCAGCTGCTGGCCAACATCGATTTTTTGCCGGTCGATGAGTTTGCTCAGTTACAGGCGCAATTGGCGCTCTCGGAAGGGCGACCCAATGAGGCCATAGAATTGCTAGAGCAGCATCTGAATCTGGCCACCGAAAACGAAAGCTACCGAGCCACGCTCGCTGGGCTTTACTATGGCGCCAAGCGCCATGCGGAAGCGGCTAGTCACTACCGTCGCTTGCTGGATAATTTCGGCTCTAAGCCCGCTTATTGGTTGGGTTTAGCCTTGGCGCTCGATGCCCAGAATCGGAGCCCTAGTGCGTTAGAGGCTTACCGGCGTGCTCAGGCCAGTGGTTATTATGAGGCCGAAGGGCAGGACGAGGTGGGCGATTATATTGAGCAACGCATAGCGGCGCTCGAAAGACAGGGGAATTGAATCGATGAATACACCGACACCGGCCAAACGGATTCGCATTGGTGATCTGCTGGTCAGCAAGCAGATGATCACCGAAGATCAGCTGCAGCACGCGCTTCAGGAGCAGAAGCTCACCGGCCGAAAGTTGGGTAATACCCTGGTTGATCTTGGCTACGTAGAAGAGAATCAGCTTCTCAACCTGCTGTCCGATCAGCTCAAGATTCCCTTTGTCGAACTTAAGCAATTCCGCTTTGACCGCGATCTGGTTCAGAGCCTGCCCGAAACTACAGCGCGGCGCTACCGAGTGATATTGCTGCGCGAAGATCCGGATGGCCTCTTGCTGGGCATGGCCGACCCGACCGATATTTTCTGTTTGGATGAGTTGCAGCGCCAGCTGAAACAGCCAATTAAGCCGGCGGTAGTGCGCGAATCTGAGTTGCTGGATATTCTCGATATAGCCTACAGTCGGGCGAGTGAAATCGCCTCGCTCGCAGAAGAGCTGGAAGAGGAGTTGGAGGGCACAGCGGTCGATCTGACCGAGTTTGTTACCGACGCCACCGACAGTGACGCTCCGGTGGTCAAGCTATTGCAGAAAATCTTTGAAGAGGCCATTAACGCCAAAGCATCGGATATTCACATAGAGCCGGATGAAACAGTGTTGCGAATTCGCAACCGCATCGATGGCGTTCTGCTCGAGCAGGTAATGAACGAAAAACGCATCGCCCCAGCCCTGGTGGTGCGCTTGAAGTTGATGTCCGGCTTGGATATCTCCGAAAAGCGCATGCCTCAGGACGGGCGTTTCAACCTGCGCGTTAAAGGGCGCAACATCGATGTGCGGATTTCCACCATGCCGGTGCAGTTCGGCGAGTCGGTAGTAATGCGTTTGCTCGATCATACCGAAGGCGTTTTGCCCCTGACCAAAGTCGGCATGCCCAACGAGCAGGTGGAGCGATTCCGACGCGCCATAACCCGACCTCACGGACTGGTGTTGGTAACCGGCCCTACCGGTAGCGGTAAAACTACCACTTTGTATGGAGCTCTGTCGGAGCTCAATAAACCCGAGAAAAAAATCATTACCGTAGAAGATCCGGTCGAATATCGGTTGCCGCGTATCAGCCAGGTGCAGCTCCACGAACGTATCGGTCTGACTTTCAGCAGCGTATTGCGCGCCACATTGCGCCAGGACCCGGATATTCTGCTTGTAGGTGAGATTCGCGATGCCGAGTCGGCCGAAATCGCTCTGCGTGCCGCCATGACCGGTCACATGGTGCTTTCCACGCTCCACACCAATGATGCCATGACCTCGGCGCTGCGGTTGATCGACATGGGGGTAGACACCTATCTGGTGGCCAGCTCGCTCAAGGCGATTGTCGCCCAGCGGCTGCTGCGCAAAATCTGCTCCAGTTGTGTACAGCCGCACGAACCCGACGCCAACGAGCGCCAGCTGTTGGCAGCTTTAGGCAAGGGCCGCAATTTAGAAGGCGTGCAATTCAAGCAAGGCGCTGGCTGTCCTCACTGCCACAACACCGGCTACCGGGGCCGGATAGGTGTGTTCGAAATGCTCGAAGTCAATCAACCTATGGCCGAAGCGCTGCGCGACAACAACATCAATGGTTTTACCCGTGCCGCCCAGCAGAGCGCGCACTTTCGCCCTCTGAGCCACGCAGCCTTGGATTACGCCATTGACGGCACTTCCACCTTGGAAGAGGTGATGAAAGTCTCCGCTCAAGTAGAAGACGAAATGCTCACCACCGATGCCTAAAGGCCAAAGATAGAGAACTGTAGCTTATGGCAATCTACCAATTTCGCGGTCGCAACGCCGAGGGGCAGCTGGTCAATGGCCAGCTGGAGGCTGCCAATCCCGATGCCGCCGCCGGGGTGTTGTCCGGTCGCGGCGTGGTGCCTCTGAGCATTGCCGAGTATGAAGATAAAGTCAGCTTTAGTGAACGTTGGGACCAATGGCGCAACAGCGGCAAGGTAGAGACAGTCGATCTGATTATGTTTTGCCGCCAGATGTACACTATTACTCGGGCGGGAATTCCGCTGGTCAAGGGGCTGCGGGGCTTGGCGGCAACGCTCAAGCACCTCACCTTCAAGGAAGCCTTGAACGATATCGCGGACCGTCTCGAGGCGGGCGTGGAACTGTCCACCGCCATGCGTCATCACCCAGACATTTTCAGTAATCTGTTTGTCAGTATCGTCAATGTGGGTGAAAACAGCGGCCAGCTCGAAGCGGCTTTCCTGCAGTTAAGCGAGTACATGGAGCGAGACCAGGCGACCGTCAAAAGCATCAAATCGGCGTTACGTTACCCGAGCTTTGTGTTGATTGCCCTGGCGATTGCGATAGCGGTGATCAATATCAAGGTAATTCCCGCTTTTGCCAATATGTTCGCCCAATTCGGCGCCGACTTGCCCCTGCCCACCCGGATTCTTGTGGGAATTTCGGACTTCTTCGTGACATTCTGGCCCTATTTACTGGTGTTGATTCTGGGGCTGGTGTTCGGCATCAGACATTACGTTAACACCGAAGAGGGCAGCCGCGTCTGGGGACGCAAGAAGCTTGGAATACCGGTAATTGGCGATATTATCGAACGCGCCTCTATGGCTCGTTACGCTCGTTCCTTCGGCTTGATGCTGCGCTCCGGCTTGCCACTCAACACCGCTTTGGCGTTGTGTGCCAAGGCCATCGATAACCCCTATTTGGGGGACAAGATTAATGCTATCCGCGCGGGTATCGAGCGCGGCGAAGGCTTGTTTCAAACTCATTTGGCCAGCGGCATGTTCACGCCTTTGGTATTGCAGATGATCGCTGTGGGGGAGGAGAGCGGTCAGGTCGACCGCCTGATGACGGAAATGGCGGAATTTTATGAGCGCGAGGTGGACTACGACGTTAAAAAACTGAGTGATCGCATAGAACCGATCATGGTGGTCATTATGGCGGCTTTCGTCTTGATCCTGGCGTTGGGCATCTTTTTGCCCATGTGGGATATGTACAGCATTCAGAAGACTTAAGCCATGGCCGCGAGTCAAAAACGACTTTTCGAGTGGCTGCTGCTTGGGACTGTGATTGGGGTCATTTTGACGCTGGCCGCCAATTTTTATGCGCGCATGGCCAATGACGTTCAGCGTTTGAGTTTTGAGGTGGCTGCAGAGCATTTTAAAACCGCGGTTTCCGGGGTTCGGGCGTATTACTATGTCTACCGGGGGAAGCCAGAGGTTGAAGAAGGGGTGCTGCTGCACGCGGTTTTGCCCGGCTTTGAGCTGAGCTCTGAGCGACAAGAAGCCGACTCAGTGAGGGTTTATCTCAATGCCAGCGGCTGGCCTGCTAGCACTATAAACCGAGCAGCAGCAGAGGATGGAGTTGTGACCGCCGAAGAGTGTCGCCAGCTCTGGCAGGCTTTTTTGGTCCGTCCTCCAGCGGCGACGACGGAGCTCAGGGAGGCGGAGCAGGCCGATTATCGGGTCTCGACGCCTAGAGCGGATAGCTGTCGTTACCAGCGCTTGAAACCGCCATTTCAAGGCAGTTACTTCGATTATTCACTGAAAAACGGCCAGGTTAGCGTCAATTTGACCTCGGAGTAACGAAAAACAACGGATAAGATTGGCACGGATGTTGAATTAATCTATATTAGGTGTAAACAGGCGTCAAAATGGCGCTGTTGTAGTCCCTGAACAATTGTGTTGATATTGGCTTTATTCTTTAAATAACTACTCACAATAGCCATAACTAAAAACGGAGCAACTTCTATGAAACAGCAATCGGGTTTTACTTTGATTGAATTGATCGCGGTAATCGTGATTTTGGGCATTATTGCAGCTACCGCTGTACCTCGATTCGTCAACTTATCAGCAGCGGCGCGCGATTCCGCCGTCCAAGGTGTTGCTGGCGCCTTGGGTAGCGCTTCGGCTCTAAACCATGCGAACAACATTGCCAGTGGCGCTGGATTGACAATTAGCGATGACGTTCTCGCTGTAACCACTTGCCCCGGAGCGGCGGCTTTGTTGGAAGGCGGTGCCCTGCCAGCCAATTATGAAATTGCTTCAGGTACAGTAACTAATGGCGCAGCGGTTACCTGCACCGTACATACACCCAGCGTAGCAAGTAGCGAAGCTAGTGCGAACTTTACCGCCTATGGCGTAGCCACTGGTGTCACAGCCCCTTAGTGCAGTCGATTACGCCGTGAGTAGCCGTTTGATGAAAGGCTTCACCTTGATCGAACTGATCGCGGTGATCGTGATTCTGGGCGTTATTGCCGCTACTGCCGTGCCGCGCTTTGTGGACTTGTCCCAGACCGCGCGGCAGGCCTCAGTTGAGGCAGTGGCGGGTAATTTGGGCAGTGCTAGTGCCCTCAATTATGCTGCGGCTCTGGTTTTGACAGAGGGTTATAGCGGGCCGGCGGCGCGACCGATTCTTGGCTGTGCTCAGGCCGAGTTTCTGTTGGTTGGCGGTATACCCTCGGAGTATGACATTGAGCCGCCCAACGGGCAGTCCGGCACTGTCGGTCATTTGGAGCAAGTGACTTGCGAGGTTTTTAATCTTAGTGAAACCAGCATTCGCGCTCCGTTTCTCCTGCACGGCGTCAGGCCTTGATGTAGCTGGGCGATCGCCAAGAAACATTCTTGAAGGCTGTTAGCCTATGAATAAGGCAAAATCCGCAGGATTCAGTCTGATCGAATTGATTGCGGTGATTCTGGTGCTCAGTATCATCAGCGTCTTTGCCTATAGCCGCTTTTCCAATTCCGATATCGCCAGCGTCCAGACCGCTCGCGATCAGCTGTTAAGTTCTCTGGCCCAGGCGCAACAAGTCGCCATGGCGCGGTCATCGGCGAGCACCAGCTCCGACGCCTCCTTCGCTGCCTCGCTGCC
>CAZKCY010000100.1:0-7691 GCA_964551155.1 uncultured Marinimicrobium sp.
CTGCGTTGCGCCAACGAAGAGGCCGAGGCCGAGCGGGTGGCCACCGAGATCCTGACCCAACGGCTGCGCAAACAGTACCGCTACCGAGACTACGCGATTCTCTACCGGGGCAATCACCAAGCCCGGCTGTTGGAGGTCAAACTCCAGCAGCATCAGATTCCCTACAAGATCAGCGGTGGCTCCTCGTTTTTTGCCAAGGCGGAAATCAAGGACATAATGGCCTACTTGCGTCTGATCGTGAACCCGGACGACGACAACGCCTTTTTGCGCATCATCAATACTCCGCGCCGGCAGATTGGCACCAGCACTTTGGAAACTCTCGGGCGCTACGCCACTGAGCGACATATCAGCCTGTTTGCGGCTATCGATGAAATGGGGCTGCAGCGCCAGTTGCCGGAGAAAAGCCTGGAGCGGCTGCAGCGTTTTGCCCGCTGGCTGGACCACATTACCCGCCAATGCGAAAGCGATCAGCCCATGGCCAGTATCCGCGAAATGCTCGCGGATATGGATTACCAGAGCTGGCTGCATCAGAACTCCAGTACCCCGAAAGCGGCCGAGCGACGCTGGGAAAACGTCAATTACTTGGTGGAGTCTCTGGGCAAGACTTTGGAAAAAGACGAAGACGACGAAGCCACCAGCATTCGCGACGCCATCGCCAAGCTGGTGTTGCGCGATTTGCTCGAGCGCCAAGAAGAAGAGGACCTCACCGATCAGGTTCAGCTGATGACCCTGCATGCCTCCAAGGGTCTGGAGTTTCCCCACGTGTTTATGGTGGGTATGGAAGAGGATTTACTGCCACATCGAAATAGCATCGAAGACGGCAACATCGAAGAGGAACGGCGCCTGACCTACGTCGGTATTACCCGCGCTCAGCGCACTCTGACCATGACGTTAGCGGGCAAGCGCAAGCAGTTTGGCGATATCAGCGAGACCACGCCCAGCCGGTTCTTGGAAGAGTTGCCCAGGGAAGATATCGATTACGAAGGCTTTGGCGAGCAGAGTCCGGAAAAGAACCAGGCGAAAGGCTCGGAAACCATCAGCAGCTTATTGGATATGTTTGAATAATCGGGGAACGGGCCATGCCCGCGATAGAAGGCGACTAGGGGCGGGAACCTAAATTCGCCGCCCCTTGAGTCTTGAGCTTACTTTATCTCTTCAACCATATAATCGACCGCCGCCATAACCTCTTCTTCGGAACAGTCGCTGCACAGGCCCATGGCGGGCATGGCGTTGTAGCCATCGATGGCATTGACATAAAGAGTGTCCATGCCTTTTTCCAATCGAGCTTCCCAGTCGCTGGCAACAGCGATGATCGGAGCGCCCACCTGCTTGCCCTTGCCATGACAAATTACGCAAGCTTGGTCGAACACTTGCTGACCAGAGCGCGGCTCGGCGCTGGCGGTGGCTGCCGGGGCGGCAGCACAGTCTTCGCCCGCCATACACAGCTCGCCCACTGGTTCGAGGCGCGCTTCTATGGCCTGCTTGACCTTGTCTGACTGGGCAAAGGCGACAGCGGAAATCAGGCCCAAGCACAGAGCCAAAAACAAGCCGATGGTTTTGTTGGTTTGACGCACGATTGATTCCTCGTTGGTAAATACTGGGCGCCCGGTGGCGCGAGCGCGCATTATAGCCACAAAACAGGCGCCAGGTGAACCTGATGTGCCCCGCCACTGGTCACAAAATAAGTGGCGGGGCGCAGCAGAGCGTCGTTAAATGCCTCGTTTCGCCGAATGGCGCGAGAGGGTCGGGAGCCCCTCAGGCCGCTCCCGAAATGAGTGCGGCTAGTCCTTGGAGGGTACAGCGCCGCCAGTGAGCAGATATTTTGCCAAGTTGTTGGTCCAGCGTTCGAATAACCGGCTGAAATGGCGATAGTTAGTTGCCCGGTTAGTGCGCTCCAGCGGGTGCAGGCCCAGCGTTTCCCGGTGGTCGACAAATTGCGCTAACACCGCGCCGCTGCCGGCTTCGCGCAGCACCAGATCAAAAGTCGCATTACCGGCTTCGCGGGTGTAGTACTCCATGTGACGAGCGGTCATGAAATCGGGCGCATAAATATTCAGATTGCGCAGCTTCGGGGTAAAGATCACATCGGCCTGTTCGGGCTCGTCGGTGAACTGGAGGCCGGTTTGTTCTTCGAGCTGCTCGCGGATCGCCTCGACCAACAGCCGACCATAGTCTTCCCGAATGCGCTCCAAATCTCGCTCGGTGTATTCGGTGCGTCTTTCTCGCAACCAATAGTCACTCAAAGTAACTTCAGCGTCTTCGAGATAAACGGTCTCAAAGCGCTTCAGCTGAACATCCGGCGGCATATAAACGTTGTCAAAGTTGCCTCGCTCTACCTCTTCCAAATCGACATTGGCCAGATCCTCTTTATCGACTTTCTGGTGGGCACAACCGGAGATGAGACCCGCCACTACAAGGGCAAGGGTGGGAGCCAAAGCAGCTGTCTTGCGCGTGATTGAAATCATACAACCTCCTTAAATGATGATGCCGATAGACGAACCCCGGGGTTCAAGCCGACCTGCAATTCCAGGTGGTTAGTCCTAGCGGTGGCATTGTCGCGCCAAGCTGACACAAAGACTGTTAGAAATTTGTAATTTCAAGAACCTGTTAACTTTGATCCAGGTCTTTGCGGTGGCGGGCAAAGTAATCCTTCGCCGCTCGATTTACTTTAGGCGCCAATATCAGCGCTGAAACCATGGTCGGTATTGCCATGACTGCATACATGCCATCGATCAGACCTACAACAGTTTCCAGAGTAACCACCGCCCCTAGGATTACCAGAGCGGTATAGATCCATATGTAATGGTGCTGATGCCGGGCGCCTATCAAAAAGCCCAGGCATTTGCTGCCGTAATACCAAAAGCTGAGTACCGTGCTCAGCGAAAGCAGCACTACCACTAAAGTTAGCATATAAGCGCCGAAGCCGGGGAAAGCCGACTCAAAGGCTTCGGCGGTCAGGGTGACGCCGCCCAAATCGCTGTCCGCCTGCCAGCTATTGGTGACCAGAATCGCCAAACCGGTGCAGGTGCAGACGATTAAGGTATCGATGACCGGGCCCATCATTGCTACCAGACCTTCGCGGATCGGCTCTTTGGTGCGCGCCGCACCATGGGCCATGGATTCGGTGCCTATGCCCGCTTCATTGGAAAAAGCGCCGCGCCGGACGCCGATCAGAATCACCGTTCCGATAAAGCCGCCGGCCGCGGCATTGCCGGTAAAAGCGTCGGTAAAAATCAGTGCGAAAGCGGCGGGAATTTCGGCGTAGTTGCGGACCAGCAAAACAGCGGTAAGCGCTAAGTAAATCAGCACCATCGCCGGCACCAAACGGGCGGTGACTTGGCCGACGCGTTTGATCTGGCCCAGAATGACCGAGAGCACCAGGGCTGCGAGTATCAAACCCAGGATCAGGTCGAAGGTGAAGTGCGATTCGGGGCTGGCAAGGCCGGTCGGGTAGCCCACCACATCACGCAGAATCTGTACCAGCTGATTGACCTGAAACACCGGCAAAGTACCGAACAAGCCGGCTACCGCAAACAATACCGCCAGCGGCATCCAGCGTCGGCCGAGACCCTCGCGTACCACATACATGGGGCCGCCCTGCAGCTTGCCCAGGCTGTCCTTGCCGCGAAACATCACCGCCAGTGAACAGGTGTAGAACTTGGTGGCCACGCCTATGACCGCGGTTACCCACATCCAGAAAATCGCCCCCGGACCCCCCATGGTCAGCGCCAGGGCCACGCCGGCGATATTGCCCAGGCCCAAGGTGCCGGATAAAGCCGTGCTGAGGGCCTGCAGATGAGTGATATCGCCCTCGTCCTCTTCCCGATCAAATTTGCCGGTCAGAATCAAAAAGGCATGATTAAAGTGTCGGTAGGGTAAGCCGCGGGAGTAGAGCACAAAGAAGAGTCCACCGCCCACGATCAAAATCACTAGGGGCGTGCCCCACATAAAATTGGCAAAAGCGGTAAAAAAAGCTTCCATGGGCGAGTTCCTTTAGGGAGTCTTTGGGCAAAATTTTAAGGCTAGTGGTTATATAACCCTAGCGCTTAAGCAACTCGCTTACAAAACCCCGCCCCTTATTCAGCTGCCAAATCGCCCCGCTCGTAGCGGCGCAGCAAGTCGCATGCTGCCTCCCACTGGGACTCTTGCACCCAGAGCGACAAATTGTTCCCGGCCGGCAACAATCCGACGCCACCCTGCAGGTATTCGCCCCGGACTTCGCAGTCAATATCCTCGGCGTTTAGCGCGCCTTGGAGCAAATAGGCTTCGATATTGTTTTCCGGTAGATATAGCTCGCGCATAGATCCTCGCTGTGTTCGGGCATGATTAGATGAGCGTGGCGATAACCACCTGATTGTGGCCCTGTAATTTGGCCTGATACATGGCCAGATCCGCCTGGCGTAACAATTCTTTGATGCTCGCGTCATCGCCCTCGCACAGTGCGGCGCCCACGCTGGTGTGCATAGGGTAAGGTTCACCGGCGATCATAAAAGGCTCCTGAAACAAATCGATGATTTTGTCGCCCAGGTGCTTGGCCCGCTCCCAGGCCAGCTGACGGTCATTGCCTAAAAACTGAGAAATAATGACAAATTCATCGCCGCCGTAGCGGGCTATGGTGTCGCTTTCGCGCAAGTGATCGCGCAGCCGGTCGGCCACTTGCAGCAAAAGGCTATCGCCTTCTTCATGACCGTAAGTGTCGTTAAGGTATTTGAAGTTGTCGAGATCGAGAAAGAAAATGCCGCAAATCTGGTTGTGTCTGCTGCAGTTGGCCAAAGCCTGATTCAGGCGATCAGCAAGCAAACGCCGATTGGGCAGCCGGGTGAGCGGGTCGTTGAACGCCAGATGGCGAATCGCGTCTTCGGCCTGTTTGCGGGCGTCGATGTCGCGAGTGGCCCCCTGAGCCCCGGCGAACTCGCCTTCGGGGGTAAAAAATACCCGTATGACCACCTCGGTCCAGATCCGGTGGCCGTCTTTATGCCTTTGAGCCAGCTCCAAGTTGGTATCGGTAAAGCCCTGATACTCCCCCTCGCGAGCGCGCTTTTCCAGCTGCTTCTTGAAATGGAACATGAATTCTGTGGCTTCGGGCTCCAGAGCGAAGCTCATTGGTTGGCCAATCATTTCGTCCGGTCGGTAACCCAGCACCTTTTCCACCGATGGGCTTAGATAGTTGAGATGGCTATTGGCATCCACTCGGAAAACTATGTCGGTCATATTGTCAGTCAGCAGGTCCAGCTGTTGCTCCTGGTCGAGTAACTGCTGACGCTGTTTCCGGTTTTTCTTGCTCAGCAGCCGGTTGTGAACCAGCAGGGCGAGCGCCGCCAAAGCCGTTGCCGCTAAGGCGGAAATCAACCAGTCGCTCTGCGAGGAGGGAAACGAAGCGGCCTGGACTGAGGAAAAAAGAAACAGTGAAGCGGCAGAGGACAGCGCTTTTATTAGGCCTGGAAGGATTTTTGCTGACCGGCGCTCAACCACGCCTTTGGAAAAGGCTCCAGTTGGTTTGCGCTCGAATCCTGTTATATCACCGCAGTGCATCAGCGGGTACCACGCTTGTGTAAAGTCCCTATGCCCGGCGAAAGCCTTTTTTCATCGGGAGTCAAACAGCAAAGTGGAAGCTCCTCGCTAACCGGTTTTTTTGGCGTAGAGAGGTTCCCTAAGCCTAGCCCAGTTCCTCCAAATATGCATTTTTTAGCTTGACGTAATTGCTGGCGGAATAGCTAAAAAACTGGCGCTCGCTTTCCTTCAATGGTCGGATTTTTTTGCAGGGTGAGCCCATATACAGATAACCGCTCTCCAGGCGCTTGCCAGGCGGTACCAGGGTACCGGCGCCGATCATGACTTCATCCTCTACCACTACGCCATCGAGCAGGGTCGAGCTGATGCCCACCAGCACCCGGTTGCCTATGGTACAGCCGTGCAGAGTCACGCCGTGGCCGACAGTGACCTCGTCGCCGATTTCGACCGGATGGCCTTTGGGGTTGAAGGGGCCGGCGTGGGTGATATGCAGTACCGAGCCGTCTTGAATACTGGTGCGCGCGCCTATACGTATAGAGTGCATGTCGCCGCGAATAACCGCCATCGGCCAGACCGAGGAATCGTCACCGACAACCACATCGCCGATGACCAACGCAGCGGGGTCGACCCACACCCGCTGGCCCAGATTGGGAGTATGGCCCGCAAAAGCGCGGACCCCGGCGGGTAGAGAAGGTTTTTTAGCCATAGAAAAGGACCTCGGTTGCTAAGGGTGTATCATAAGGGTAGCGCCTGAGTTTGGCCGAGTCATTGATTTTGGAGAGCTATAGATGTCCAACCCACTGCTGGAAAAGCACGATTTGCCCCCCTTTTCGGCCATTGAGCCGGAGCATATCGAACCCGCCATTCGCCAGCTGATCGAGGACAACCGCGAATTCCGCAAACAACTTCTCGCCAAGTTGAAATCGCCGACTTGGGATACGCTGGTGGCTCCCCTAGAAGCCGCCGATGATCGGCTCGAGCAGGCCTGGTCCCCGATCAGCCATCTGAATGCGGTGCGCAACAACGAAGCCTTGCGCAAGGCCTACAACGCCAGTGTCGCGCTGATGACCGAATACGGCACCGAAGTCAGTCAGGACCGGGATCTGTATCGAGCATACCAGCAGCTGGCCGACAGCGATGAATACGCAAACCTGAACGAGGCTCAGCGCAAAGCGGTCGACAACGCCTTGCGCGATTTCCGCCTCGGCGGAGTGGCGCTCGAAGGCGAACAGAAGACGCGCTACGGTCAAATCCAGAAACGATTGTCGGAGCTCAGCACCCAGTTTTCCAACAACGTGCTCGACTCCACCCAGGCCTGGTACAAACACTTTGAGGACGTGCGGGGGTTGGACGGCCTGCCCAAATCGGCGCTCGAGCAGGCGGCCCAAACAGCTCAGCAAAAAGGCCTGGCGGGTTGGGTGGTTACGCTGGACATTCCGTCCTTTATGGCGGTTATCACTTACGCCGAAGACCGCCAGCTGCGCCGGGAAATCTACACCGCCTTTGTCACCCGGGCCTCGGCCGAGGGCAAAAAAGCCGATGGCAGCAGCGCCGCTGAGTGGGACAACACCGCCTTGATCGACGAGACCTTGGCGCTGCGCCATGAATTGGCGCAGCTGCTCGGTTTTGACAGCTATGCCGAGCGCTCACTGGCCACCAAAATGGCCGATACCCCCGCGCAAGTGCTCGACTTTCTGACCGAACTGGCGGACAAGTCCCGGCCCTTGGCTGAGCGGGATATAGAGGAGCTGAAACGCTTTGCCGCCGACCAGGGCTGCGCGGATCCCCAGGCCTGGGATCTGGGTTACTACAGCGAAAAGCTGCGCCAGCAGGATTACGCTCTGTCCCAGGAAGACCTAAGGCCTTATTTCCCCGCCGAGCGGGTGGTTAGCGGACTGTTCGATGTCATCAAGCGACTTTACGATATCGATGTGATTCCGGTCGCGGCCTTCGACAGCTGGCATCCGGATGTGCGCTTCTACCACATCTTCAAAGACGGCGAGCAAATCGCCAGCTTCTATTTCGATTTGTTCGCGCGCGAAAACAAGCGCGGCGGCGCCTGGATGGCCGATTGTAGAGTGCGCCGCAAAACCGAGTCCGGCGTGCAGCTGCCGGTCGCCTTCCTGACCTGCAACTTTACTCCGCTGGTGGGCGACAAACCCTCGCTGCTGACTCACGAT
>CAZKCY010000101.1:0-7672 GCA_964551155.1 uncultured Marinimicrobium sp.
CGCGATGGGCATGTCGTAATCCTTTCCCACCCAACCGATCAGTCCGTAAATTCCCGCAATGGTCAAGGTCAGAGGCAGCATGGCGATAATACCGAAGGCCACCGAGCGGAACAGCAGCATCATGATTACCAACACAATCACAAAGGCGCTGATCAGACTGCCCACCATGCCCTCGACCATTTCCGACTGCCACACCACGTTCAAATAGCTCTTGCCCGCCCACTCCAGGCTGAGCCCTTCTGGCAGGGGGTTGTTCTGCACAAACTGGTTCACCGACTCCACCACCGCGGTCATGTCCTGATTATCACCGCTGGTCAGTTGCAGCCACACCAGGGATTCGCGATAGTCCGGAGTCACAAAGTGCCAAAGATCCTGCGGGCGATGCGAAGACTGGTACTGGAGCAGCGTCTGCGCCACGGCGTCGGAGGAATCCGGTAACCGATAGTCTTTGGCTTCACCGGAGCGCAGCTCCCGGTTAACGGTTTTCACCACATCGGCCAGGCTGTTGCTTTTACCCACCAGGCCGGTACTCGCCAGATGTTGTTCCAGTTTCTCGATGTATTCCAAATTGGCGGGCTGCAAAAACGCCTGGCTCTGGCTGCTGATCTGTTCGAGCCGAGTCATCAGCCCTTCCAGTGCCTCGGCGTCGGTGCCGGGTGCCTCAAACAGACGGTCATCCAGAGCCAAAATCAAGTCCGACAGCGCCTCAGGGCTGTCCAGGCTTTGTTCGTTCAGCCAGTCTTTAGTCTCGGGGCTCAGGGCGTCATTCTCACGCGCATCCGCCAGTGCAGCTCGGGCTTGAGAGACCGCATCGCTGGTGGATTGAAGCACCATGAAGGCGTCGTAGGTACCGGCGAAATGGTCGTTTAGTACCCGGTCGGCTATGCGCAATTCGTGGCCGGACTTGAACCAGCGCACAGGATTGTCGTTAATTTGAATTTGGGTTATCCCACCGACCGACACCACAAACAGCGCAAAGAAACCAAGCGCCCACAGCTTGGCGTGGGAGCGGGCAAGCTTACCCAGTGGCTTCAAAGCGCGCGCCACCAAAGAGCGGTTCTCCGAGGGCAGCTTGTCCACCATCCGGTCGAGTGTGGCCGGGTTCAAGCTCACCAGGTAAGCCGGGACAAAAACAACGGTGAAGAGAAAGGCCAGCATAATGCCCATGCCGACAAAGAAACCAAAAATTTGCACTGGCGGAATCGGCGTCAACATCAGGGATAAAAAGCCAACCGCCGAAGTGACCGAGGTGAACAGCATAGGAGTAAACAGGTGGCCCATGACCTCGGTCACCACTTTGCGTACGTCGCTGCCCCTGCGGTAGCGGTCAGCAAACTCGGACATAATGTGCACCGAGTCGACCACCGCAATGGGCATGAGAAATATTGCAATCATGGACGACATGATGTGCACGGTAAAACCAGCGCCAATCAAGGCTCCCATGGTAATTAGCACCGTCGACATGGCGACGAGCATCGGCGCCACAATGAAGGGAATATTGCGGAAGAACACCCACAGCAGAATAAAAATTACCAGCCCGGCGAGCGGCGCGGAGATGCCCATCTGCACAAACATCTCATAGCCGAAGCGATCCTCGGCAATAGGCAGACCGGTAATGTGCCAGTCGTCGCCAGTCTCAAAACTGTCGATCTTTGCCTGAAGCTCCCGACCTATGGCGTAACTCTGGTTTTTGTCTTCGATGGGTACGTAAATGGCGGCGGCTTTGCCGTCCTCGGACACCAGGGTGTTGAACAGCAGTGGCAGGTCTTCGACATTCTCCCGAATGGTTTCCGCTTGCGCCTGGGTTTGCGGCGGTTCGCGCATCATCCATTCAAAGCGAAGGCTACCCGAGCCTTCCTGGGTGATGTTGTCCACGGTGGACAGCGACATCAAATCCTGAGCGATTACCCCTTCCAGGCCCTCGGCGTAGTCACTTAAACGGTGCAGGTCCGCCAGAGTTTGCGGGTTGTAGACGCTGCGCTCATTGACCACCCCCACCACGATCATATCGTGCATGTCGAAGCGGCTTTTTACCTCGTTGTGAAACACGCGCGCGGGATTATCCTCCGGGAGCATATTTTCCGGGTCGGTGTCGATTTGAATCGACGGCAGAAAGGCCGTAAAAGCCAGGGTGAGCAAGCCGAGGCCCCAGAACACCGCCTTGCGGTGATTCAATGCCAAATTGAGCAAGCGTAATGCCATATAGGAAGCCTCTGATACCGCCATTATATCGAATTAATCTAAATTAGATATAACTAATTTAGGTCAATATGACGCCTTCGTCAAGCTCTTTAGAGCGAGACGCTTAAATATTTCTAATTTAGGAAAGCCTAAATTAGAAATATTGACAAAACTGCGAATTTGAAGTCTAGTAAGGGGCAAGAAACCTTAAGCTTGGAATCTAACAATGAATGTCACTGATGCGGGGCTGGAACAACTACAGGCCCACAGCCGCGATGCGGCCCACCTGCTCAAACAGTTGAGCAATGAACACCGCTTGATGATCTTGTGCACGCTGGGCGCGGGAGAGATGTCGGTGGGGGATTTAAACGAGCATATTCCGCTCAGCCAATCGGCGCTGTCCCAGCATTTGGCTAATTTGCGCAACGCCGGGCTGGTAGGCACCCGCAAAGAGTCTCAGACAGTGTATTACCGTTTGCTGGGCGACAAGGCCACTCAGATTATCCAGGTACTGCAATCCATCTATTGCCCGGACCTGCAACCCGACTCCTCTGATTCGGAATAGGCCTGGCGATGCTCTTGGTCAAAGCTGTGCGCCAACCAAAACGGGTTAAACCCAATTTCGCCGGGCCAACTCGTAATACAGCAACAGCACCACTATCAAGGGCAGTTTTTGAAAATCAGCTAGCCGAGAACACCTATCTGAAAATCAGTAACTATAATGATACCGAGCGTCATCATTTATCAGTGACAGGAGCCCAAGATGATAGTCATCCGAAGCAAATTCCTAGGAATTTTTTTATTCGGCCTAGCGCTCTCAACCAGCTCATTTGCCGCCGAGCCAGTCACGCCAAAGCTTACGGACAAACTGAGCAGCTTGCTTCAGCAGGAAATGCGCTCCATTCAGGGCGCCATGGCGGCTATCCACTCAGCCATGGTCATGGGCAACAATGAACTCGTTGCGGAGCAAGCCCAGCAAATACATGACAGCTTCATACTTAAGCAGTCATTGACCGAGCAGGATCGCAAGGACCTCAAGGCAGCGGTGCCGAAAGGGTTTATTAAACTGGACAAGGAGTTCCACCAGCTTGCTCAAGCACTGGCGAAAGCTGGCAGGGAAAATAATCCCAAAGAACAGCACAAGCTTTTCAGCAAGATGACCGAACAATGTCTTCAGTGCCATAGCGAATACGTTTCCGATCGCTTCTCCGGACTTCAATCTTACGAGAATTGAGCCAACCGGTCGGTGTCATGGGGCCTGTGAAGCGGCTCACAGTGGTGCCTTAGCCACGACTCGACCTGAGCCAAACCACTGTTTTACATATCAGAGGGCGCTTCTCTTTTCTCGCTGCTCGCATAGTGTCGAATAGCCCCGCCCAGATGGAGCAAAAGCAACATTGGAAGGACATAAAGCCCGACTATTACATGCAGCCATTCCATAAGCCCATGAATTATCGACAAGCTCTCCAAGGGGATGCAAACAGAAAACCACCCAAATACAGGCATGCATTCATTTTCGGTAAACAAATACAACGGCCCAGTGAGAACTTGGAGTACCAGCAGGATCAAAATTGCTCGGTGGACTAAATAAGCGGTCCAACGCTCTAGCGCTGTTTTGCCTATATTTGGAGGGAAGCCCTCATACAGCCTGAATAAAACCCGCCAGATAACGAATAACAATACAAAAAAACCCAATGAAATATGCACCCCGAGGACGTAGTCCTCAGTTGCCTCTGACGGTGCCGCAGCCACTGTAAAGCCTAGCGCGAGCATGACAACGACGAGAAGCGCAGTGACCCAGTGGTTAATTGTGGCTACCGGAGAGTAGCGGTTTCGGTTAGTCATCTTTCCCTCCGTCCCGAACGATCTGCAAAGAACACGGTGGCGGGTTAACCGGTACTGCACGGCAGCCACCTCCTAAAAGCCAGAGCTATTAGATTTATTTGCTACACCTAGCCCTAAAATCATAGGGCATATTCGGGAAGTGGAGAAGCCCAAAACCGTTTTTATCCCGCTTTACCGTCAGGATTACAGCTTTGTAATCGTTGGGTCACATCCGGGGAAGGTGACAGGCTTTAAAATAAGGAACTCTTCCGGCTGTGTCATAGGCATATACCCCTGAACAGGGGAGCAACATTGAAATCCGCACCTATAACCTGGCAGGTTTAGGCCTGCGTCCTTCCGTCAACCACTCGTTAAAAACTGTAAGACAAGGTCGCATTCAAACCATTGTCGCAGCCAATCTGAAAGCCGTTGTAATCTTCATCGACCCGAGTAGTCCACTCCAATTCCAGGCGCAGTCCGGTTAATGGACCCTGGCGCATAACGAGATTGGTGCCGAGCCCCGCGTCCACAAATTCGCCACCGTAGTTCGACTGAAAATCAGCGGGGCTATTGTGATTATGAGGGCCGTTGTAATGCCCCTCTATACTGCCCTGTTGTTCATAAGCCAAACGCGCGGAGAAGCTGATCCAGGGAGCGACCTTCCATGCGGACCAAGTGGTCAGTGTGTAGCGGTCACCCAGGGAATAGCCGGAATCATTGGCACTTTCCAGCCGAATACGAGCATTAACCTGCGCCCCCCAGCTAAGCGCTCCACTGCGATCTTTGTAGGTCAGCGCCGGGGCAAGATCCCAGGTTCCGGACCCGAGTTGCATACCGTAATGCACAAAGGTTCCATCGGCGTTCCTTTCGTCAACACTACCGGTCGGCGCACTGACTCCGAGACTTCCCACCAGCTGACAATCACCATTCAATGACAAATCATAAAGCGCGACCAGGAGCGTATCGCCAACACCGGAAACTTTGTGGCTGCCCTGATGATGATGGACGGCGGGGGCAAACTTAGTCGTCCAAGGTTCTTTTGAAATAAACGAACTGAGTCATCTAGTGGTGCTGCCCATACACAAGCTCCCGAAGTAATTCAGTTGGTTATCAGTCGTTTCATCCAATCCAATAGAGCGGAAGATAGGAGTTCGGGTTTGGTGAGCAGCGCATAACCGCCTCTTCCAAAAACCCGGGGAAGGTAATTGGCGGCTTGCCTATCGATGGTCAGACAGAAGCTGTGAATGCCTTGTAAACTTGCCTCGGTGACCGATTGGCGCATGTCTTCTACGCCGTATCGACCTTCATAATCGTCTTTGTCGCTGGGCTTGCCATCGGAGATTAGCAGCAGCAGCCGGTGAGCGGCCGGCTGGCGCATGAGCCCTGCGGTTGCATGACGGATTGCGGCGCCGGCGCGGGTGTAATACTGAGGCTCCAGAGAACTGATTCTTAAGGCGACGTCATTGCTGTAACTTTCTTCGAAGTTTTTTATCTGCCGCACTGTTACCGCGTCAGGTCCCTCGCCGGAAAACGCCTGAACCGAATAAGGCTCGCCCAGTCCTTCTAGTGCCGTGCACACCAGCAACAAAGCTTCTCGCTCCACATCGATCACCCGGCGATTCGCTGATACCCAACTGTCGGTAGAGCCGCTGATGTCGATAAGCAGCGTGATCGCCATGTTGCGCTCGGCTGTTCTACGAGTCTGATACAGAGCCTCGGCCAGGTATTTCCCGGCCCGGAAATCGGCGTAGCTGTCGGTGTAGGCGTCAAGATCAATGTCGTCTCCGTCGAGTTGCTTGCGGCGGGTTAGCCTCCGGGCCTGGAGCATCTCGAAGCGCTTGCGAATCGCAGCCAACATGGATTGGTGCGCCGCCAGGGTCTTGTCTACCCAGCCTTGTGAACCGCCTTGTGAGGACAGCAAGCGAACCGTAGCGCCAGGCTCGCGGTAAATTCGCTTGCGGTAATCCCATTCCGGATAGCTGAAGCCTTTGCCCTCCGCGATTGCGGCTTTGAGCTCCTGACGGGCGCGGGCATCGGGAGGGTCGTCGGAGAGGAGCACTTCCTTAGGTCGACCCGGCGTGGAAACCAAGCGGGCATTGGCGAGCTCTGAGACCATATCGCCGAATTCTTCGGCGTTGGTATCCTGATCGCGATCCGTCGGTCGCTGAAGCCCGAATGGGTCTTCGGCATGCTGATGGGGTTCGTCGGCCTGCACCATCCAGATTCCCGGTTCCGGGTTTTCCTCCTGCTCATCCTCGGTAGCTTCGCGCTCCTCGGGACGACGAGAGAGTCTAGCTGAACGGGGTGTTGTATCGGGCGCCTCGCTCCCATCACCGCCTTCACCTGTCGTCGCCAATATTTCCTCGGGGGCGGGCGGCGACCGGAATTCCCCGGTCCACCAGTCTTTCACCAACGGGAAGGGGCCGAGCCGGCGCTCATCAAATCCGGCCGGCACTAACTGAAACCCGCGAATAACCTCTGAGACGTTGGCGAGGGAGCCCTCCGCCGAGGGTGCCAACGGAACTTCTGTATCCGGATGACCACACTGACTCGATAAAAGTCTGCGCAAGAAAAGCTCCAGGGGTTTGCGCGAATCGGAAAATTTCTCCAAGGGAGGCCTGGCTCGCAGAGCTTTCCGGCGCAACACATTTACCGACTCGGTAACCCCGGGCAATAACGCGGACAGCTCTTCGTCTGCTGCATAAGCTTCAAGCAACAGGTAAACATCGGCTTGCAAGGGGCTTAGTTCCGAAGCCATAAGCTCCGCCCCGCCCCGTCGCGCCCTTACCGCCTGCTGCAGCGCCATCGCCCGGTAAAGCTGGGTGGCCAGGTTCGAGTCGGTGATTTTGGAGTCCGGGGGCAGCCAAAGCGCCGCTCCGTTGGTAGCGGGTACCGGAATTTGACGACGGGGCTCGCGGTGATGTCGAAATAGTATTGAGAGCAGAGTTGCACGCGCAGGAAGTTGCGCCGAGCGCATAGGGTAACTGGTATCGAAGACAGCCGTGATTAGCAGATCCAGACGCGCAGCGACGTCGCCCAGGGTAATCGTCTGCGGCTGGTCGGGTGGCGTTCTGTATTTGCGCCAGAGTTTTTGTGCATACACGGTCGCATGACGGGCGGCATCGCTGATGACCTCTTCGGCTTCAGCCATGACTGGCCTCGCGCACTTTCAAACCGCCGACTCTATACAAAAGTTGCGTCAACCAAATCACGCATCGCCCCGACCAGCGACTCATCGTCGGACAGCGGCGAAATGAGCCCGGCGTAACAGGCTTCGCGAATGGGAACGCCCTTGCCGGCCAGCAAGGCCGTGGCGATCAGCAAACGAGTACTGGGCACTTCCGCCAGGCCTCTGTCTCTGAGCGCTCTAATGCGGTGTGCCAGCGATACCAAAGCCTGGGCCGTGGGATGGTCGACCCCGCTTTCTTGCCGAACGATGGCCAACTCACGCTCGGCGGCGGGAAAATCCAAATCCATGGCCACAAAGCGCTGGCGCGTGGAAGGCTTGAGATCTTTCAGCATGCGCTGGTAGCCGGGGTTATAGGAAACCACCAGCTGAAACCCCGGGGCCGCCGGAACCGTTTCGCCGGTTTTGTCGATTGGGAGCATGCGTAATTTCATCGCCTTTATCCAGACCGGCCCGGTAGAGCGGGCTTCCGACCTGTGT
>CAZKCY010000102.1:0-298 GCA_964551155.1 uncultured Marinimicrobium sp.
TCACCGGGCGGGGTAGGGTGATTAGGGTTTTGCCGCCCGGCTTCTGGGTCAGTTCGGTGTCGAAGGTCATCTGACTGTTGAACAGCTCCGCTGAATCTTGCCCCTGAGAGAAACTCTCAAAAGTGACCTTTCGTTGATCCCAGTCGGGATCGCCGCCGAAAATCTCAAAAATTCGGATTTTGCCGAATTCTATTCCCAGGTCTTCGCCGTAAGCCGCGCTGTAGTTGCCACCTTTTTGAACCGAGTGGGTGGTTAGTTCCAGAACTCCGGCGCCCTCGATCTTTTGCCCGGCAAACTC
>CAZKCY010000102.1:308-7669 GCA_964551155.1 uncultured Marinimicrobium sp.
GCCCAGCTCCTGCGCGAACAGCTGCACGCGCAACTCCTCCAGATCCCAGCGCAGTATCGGCCATTGGTTATGGCTGACCGTTAAAACTTGCGCTTTTCCCTGACCGTCGGTGGTATGCCAGTTGTGAAAGTTTACCTCCGGGTACTCGGCGTTGATCAAGACATCCTGAGCTACAGTGAGGCGATGCTTGAAAGTGTCTAACGCTGGTATGTCGGGGTGATAGACCAGAGGCTCGCCCAGATCGGCTCCGGTGTCGGCTACTTTGACCACTTCAGCCAGATAGTAATCTAGGTCTAGGTGGTACTGCTCCAACCCCCAATCAGTGGCTGCGAGTTGGACGAACAGCGAGTCGCCCGGCTTGGCGTCTAAATCCTGGGTGGTCATGCTGATTGTGTGCCAGCCGGTATCGTCTATATCGTATTCGCGCAGTTGCTTGTGGTAGTCGACGGTGCGCTGGGTGTTGATCATGATATTGACCCGGCGGGGCGCGTGACTGGGACGCAGGCGTACTTCGACGCGCAATTCGTAAGCCGGGTCTTGCAGCTTTTCCATATCCAAATATCCAGATACGTCGCGCTTGATGATCGCCCACCAAACATTGTGTCGATCCTTGGTTGCGTCTATCTGCATGCGCGCAAAGCCGTCCTTCTGGACAAATTCCAGCCGGGCTTCGCCATCGCCAGTAAACGATTGCCAGCCCTCCAAAGCCTCGCCTTCGAACTGATCCAGTAGCTGACTCTGGCAGGTTAGGGAGATGCTCAGGGCAAAAATTAAAACCAGACTCTTGCAGTTGCTGCGAAGCATAGGGGCGCACCGTATCGGAAACATTAACGAGCAGCATAACCCCGGTAGCCCGCGGTTGCCAATTTCCTCTCGGCCTTTATACTCGAGGGGTCGCATAGCGACCAAATCAATAATCCAACAATTCCGCACTGATACTTAAGGAAGGTTTTATGAATATTTCAGCCAAGGACTTATTATTTTTTAATCGCATGCTAACCCCCAACGTGATTACCATCGTCTACTGGCTGTTGCTGCTCAGCGTTTTGATCAGCAGCCTGACGATGATATTTACCCAGTCGTTTTTCGGCGGTCTGGCGTTGTTGATATTCGGCGCGGTGGGCGTGCGCATCTGGTGTGAACTGCTGATAGTGCTGTTCAAAATCCACGATAATCTCAAGGCCCTCGCCGAAAAACCCTGACCGAAATCCATTCGGTCAAAGATTAAGGCCTAGATGGCTGCGAGCTGATTTAGAGACGGGCCAGCGCCCAGGCCCGACAGGCGTCGTAATCGGCCGGTAAGGGCAGGGTACGGAGCCAGTGAATCACTTTATCGGCATCGATATGGTGCAGATTGATATGGCCCATTTTGCGCCCCGGCCTAAAGCTTTTGCGGTACCAATAAAGCCGTGCACCGGGAATCGACAGCCATTTCGGGTCGTATTCCAGGCCCAGCAGGTTGATCATGGCGCTGGTGCCGAACTGATCGGGCGTCGGTAGCGGCAGATCGAGCAGGGCGCGAATATGCAGCTCAAATTGGCTTATTGAGGCGCCACTCTGGGTCCAGTGGCCGGAATTGTGCACCCGTGGCGCCAGTTCGTTGATCAGCAATTCGTCGCCGACGAGAAAGCACTCCATCGCCATAACGCCGACGTAGTCCAGATGGTTCATCAGCTTGCTCAGCATGGCCTCGGCCTTGGGCTGCAGCGAGGTGAAACGCGCCGGCTGGCTCAGGCTGATGGTGAGCACACCCTTACGATGCAGGTTTTCGGTCAGCCGGTAAAACACACATTGACCGTCGCGGCCGCGCGCGCCCACCAGAGAAACTTCAGTGTCAAAATTGATCGCCGATTCGGCGATGGCGTGATCCTTCCAGTCCGGCAGTTCGGTGGTTGACCCGACTTTGACTCGAAACTGGCCCCGGCCGTCGTAACCGCCGCGGGCGCTCTTGAGCAGATAATCAGAGCCCAGCTGTTGGGCGAGACTTTCGACGCTGGCGTCGGCATCGGGGATGCACCAGGGCGCGGTGGCCAGCTTCAACTCATCCAGTAGCTGCTTCTGGCTACGCCGATCGGGCAACAGCTTCAAAGCTTCGCCGTTGCGCCAGCCCGGATGCTGCTGTAGGGCTTGGGTAGCCTTGTTGTCGGGCCAATGTTCGCTTTCAACGGTAATCACGCTGTCGGAATCGGGGTTGCCCGGATCTTGGGGGTCGAGCAATTGCACTTCCACGCCCAGGCGCTCGCCGGCCTGACGCAACATCCAGCCCAGTTGGCCCTGTCCTAAAACGGCTAGCGAAGAACTCATGCCGGCAGCTCCAGGCTATCGTTGCTGAGCACGGCGTCGGTTTGATTTTGGCGCCACTGGCGAATTCGTTCGCTCAACTCGGGGTCGGCAAGTGCCAGCATTTGGGCCGCCAATAAACCGGCGTTGGCCGCTCCAGCCTCACCGATTGCCAGAGTACCCACGGCGACGCCGCGCGGCATTTGCACGATCGAGAGCAGGCTGTCCATGCCTTTCAAGCTCTTGCTCTGAACAGGAACACCCAGCACCGGCAAAGTAGTCATCGAGGCCAACATGCCCGGCAGATGGGCAGCGCCGCCGGCTCCGGCAACGATCACCTGGTAGCCTTTTTCTTTCGCAGAGTTGGCGAAGCTGAACAGTTTCTCGGGCGTGCGGTGGGCGGAGACCACTTCGGCCTTCCAGCTCACGCCCAGCTCCTCGAGCAATTCGGCGGCGCGGCTCATGGTCGGCCAATCGGAGCGCGAGCCCATGATAATAGCGACGTCTGCAGTCATTTTTTGGTGTCCTCTATTGAGTCAAAAGCAGAACCCACTGCTGATACAGCGGCAGTCCTACCAGCACATTGATCGGGAAAGTAATACCCAGGGAAGCCAGCATCGCCAGGCCGATATTGGCCTCGGGAATGGACGCCCGGATGGCCGCCGGAGCGGCAATATAAGAAGCGCTGGCGGTCAGGGCTGCCAGTATCAGCATGCTGCCCGCCGGCAGGCCCAGCCAGAAACCAAGACCCAGCCCCACCCAGGCCAATACAAAAGGCGCCACGGCGGCGAAAATCAACAGTCGCCAGTGTTGAACCGGCAGCGGAAAGCAGGCTCGAGCCGTGCAAATGCCCATCTCGAGCAGAAACAGCGCCAAGAAGGTCTTAAAGCCGCCAATCAGTGCCGGGGTAATGGGTTCAAGCCCTACTGGTCCGTATATCCAGCCAATAATAACACCGCCGATCAACAGCAAAACGCTCCGGCTGGTCAGAGCTTCGTGCCAGACTCCGCCCTTGGAGGCTGCGGTGCCTTTTTGGCGCTGGTACCACCAGAGCATAATCACTAGGGCCGGCAATTCCAGCAATACCAAATACAAAGTGGTCTCTGGAGCCATTGTCATGCGGGCTTTTTCGGCCAGAGCCAAGGCTACGGCGAAGGTACCGGCGCTCACCGAGCCGTAGTGAGCGGCGATGCTTATAGCGTCGGGCGAATCCAGCTTAATCACTCGGCGCAATAAAGGATAGAGCACCAGCGGAATTAAAAAACCGAGCACCGCTATAACAATCAGATCGAAAAAGCGCTTACGTCGGTATGACCATGCAGTGCCAAGCCGCCCTTCAGGCCCAGGGTCAACATCAACAGAATGGACAGGGTTTCGTAAACGGCGTGCGGCACTTTGAGGTCGGACTTGAGCAAGCCCGCCACAAGTCCCAGGGCGAAAAACGCAATTACGATATCCGGCACAAATTCCTCCTAAGTGTCTAAAGTTCTTTACTAGAACAATAGCAGTTCCTTGAACTTTTCCACTGCGAGCCCGTCTCGAGCTCAAACTAGCCTGCTCGATGAACAAAAGGCGCAAGTATACATTCTGCAGATGCTTGGAGGCACCTTTTCGGAGGCTCGGGAAACCAAGCGGAGGACTTGGCGCAAGTCCGTTTGCGCCGAGGAAGGGGAGTTAGCTGGCCCGGCGTTTGAGCGCCGCGGCCTGAGCGGGACTTGTGGGCTCAAGCGGGATACCGCGCTCCACTAAGGCATCGCGCTCGGCCAGGGTCAGAATCCGCACGAAAGCCTGAAACTGAAGCGCAATACTACCGGTGGGGGCGGTGGAGCTATAGCGCAGCAGAGCCATAAGATCTGCGGGCTCAGAAAGTTTGTGGCGGATGCCGGTGTATTTGTGTACTGCGCTGGCCAGTTGCTGGAGACGGAAAATGGCGGCTTGAGAAAAAATGGGGTTATTCACAAAAAATTCCTTCTAAATTGGCTGGGGTGAGAACACTCAGGCACCACTACCGATTGCCGTTAGGTAATTATAGATTCCAGCCGGTAGAAAAAAGGAGTTTTAAAGACTTTATTTCCGAATTGTGACTGGCGCTCAAAAATGACCAAAATGGATTATTCCAATTCGCTATATATCCCTTATTCCATGTTGCCGGACGCCCATTTCAAGACTGCTTGAGCAAAAAAAACCCGCTCGAGCCAGGCTGGAGCGGGTAAAACAAGGGCTGAGCGTTAATCAAAAAAGAACTTCAAAGACGGTTATTGCGCAAGTCTATAGCTAGAGCTACAAAGCCTGCTTCAGCTGGCGCTCCAACTTTTCCTGCAGGCGCTGTTCAATCTTGGCCTCGAGCTGTTCATTCAGCTTGCGCGATTGCTTCTCCCACTTGGCTTGCGTCTGATTGGGCTTTTCGGCCGCTGTTTCCAGGGTTTCCCAATCCAGCGCCGTGCCGGCTTCAACAGTCGCTATGGCGATGCTGGGCTGGGGCAAGCCGGCGGTGCCTTCGGCAAAAGCTGTGGCGCTCAAAAGTGTTACTGCGATTATCAAACCAAATTTTTTCATTGAAAACCTCCCTGGGTCTCTCCGTTTGAGCGTTTCATCTTGGTGAAATGAAACGCCTCTGAATGTGTTGTTACTGTATGTTACGCATAGTAACACATTTGCAAATATAATCCAGGGGTGTTGCAGAAATATTGATAAATCAAGGCGTTTTTGTTAATTGATTCAAACTTTTACCGCTTTAATTGAATCCCGGCCCTGAAATAGCGCTTCGGTAACACTTTGGTAACGTTTTGGCCGGCTCCAAAGTGCTTCCAGGCCTGGAGCTAGGCTCTCGGGAACAAACCCATCGACGATTTGCGGTATGCTTGCAACTTCGCACGCTCACGCAGTGACTTAGTAATTCCAAGCCATCTTGCTCAAGGCAGACCCAGATGATGACGAAAACAATTCCGGTGGTTCTGGTAGACGGTTCCTCCTATTTATACCGCGCCTACCATGCCCTGCCACCGTTGAATACCTCCAAAGGTGAGCCCACCGGCGCCGTTAAAGGCGTGATCAGCATGTTGCGGCGCTTGCTCAAGGACTACCCCGACAGTCCCCTGGGAGTAGTGTTCGACGCCAAAGGCAAGACCTTTCGCGACGAGCTGTTCGCCGAATACAAAGCTCAGCGCCCGGCTATGCCGGATGACCTGAGGCCCCAAGTAGAACCGATAAAGCAGAGTGTCGAGGCCATGGGGTTACCGCTGCTGGTGGTTGATGGTGTCGAAGCCGACGACGTGATCGGGACCCTGGCCGAGCAGGCCACTAAAAAGCAGCGCCCGATGGTCATCTCCACCGGCGACAAGGATATGGCCCAGTTGGTTAATCGCCACATCTCCCTGGTTAATACCATGACCGGCAGCGAGCTGGACGAAGACGGCGTTCAAGATAAATACGGTTTTGGCCCCGAGCGGATGATCGATTATCTGGCCTTGATGGGCGATAAATCCGACAACATCCCCGGAGTTCCAGGGGTTGGTGAAAAAACCGCCCGAGCGCTGATCCAGGGCCTGGGCGGTCTGGATGACATCTACGACAATCTTGAGGCGGTGCGGGAGCTGGACTTCCGCGGCGCGAAAAAAATGCCCGAAAAGCTCGAGGAGCACCGCGAGCAGGCCTATCTTTCCTACAAGCTGGCGACCATCAAGACCGATGTGGAACTGGACTTGGGTATAGAGGATATAAAGAGAGGCGAGCCCGACAACCAGAAGCTGCTGGAGCTGTTTCAAGAGCTGGAATTTAAGACTTGGGTGGACGAGCTGGCCGAACGCGAAGATACCAAGGGCGCTGAAGAGCAATCGAGCTCCGACGGCGACAGTGGAAAAAAAAACGCTGAAAGCGGTGTCTCCGAGCCCGAATACCAAATCCTGACTGATCGAACGGAATTTGCGGCCTGGGTTGAAAAACTGAACCAGGCCGAGCTGTTCGCCTTCGATACCGAAACGACCAGTTTGCACGCCATGAGCGCCCGCTGTGTGGGCGTGTCCTTCGCCATCGAGCCGGGAAAGGCCGCATACGTTCCTTTTGGCCACGACTATATGGGTGCGCCCGAACAACTGAGTGAAGACGAAGTTCTCGGGGCCCTTAAGCCTTTATTGGAAGACCCAAATAAAGCCAAGCTGGGCCAGAACCTCAAATACGATCGCAATGTGTTGCTCAACCATGGCATAGAGCTGCGCGGCATCAAATACGACACCATGCTCGAATCCTATGTCTATAATTCCACCGGCAGCCGCCACGACATGGACAGTCTGGCGCTCAAGTACCTGAATCACAAAACCATCACTTTCGAGTCGGTGGCCGGCAAAGGCGCCAAACAGCTGACCTTCAACCAAATTGATTTGGAGCTGGCTGGCCCTTATGCCGCCGAAGATGCCGAGATCACGCTTCGCTTGCACCGCCATCTCTGGCCCCAAATAGAGCAAACCGGTTCTTTGAGGCAAGTGTTCACTGACTTGGAGCTGCCCTTGCTTACAGTGCTTGCCAAAATCGAGCGCACTGGCACCTTGGTAGACGCCAAGCGCCTGGGTGAGCAGAGTCTGGAGCTTGGCAAGCGTTTGGAAGAGCTCCAGACCAAGGCCCACGAGCTGGCAGGCCGGCCGTTTAATCTGGGCTCGCCCAAGCAGTTGGCGGAAATTCTGTTTGAAGAGCAGCAGCTGCCGGCCCTGAAGAAAACTCCCAAAGGCGCACCTTCGACCTCCGAAGAAGTGCTTCAGGAGCTGGCCTTGGATTACCCCTTGCCCAAAGTACTGATCGAATATCGGGGTTTGAGCAAACTCAAAAGCACCTACACCGACCGGCTGCCGGAAGTGATCAATCCCGATACCGGACGCATCCATACCTCTTACCAGCAGGCGGTTACCGCCACCGGGCGGCTCTCCTCCAGCGACCCCAACCTGCAGAACATTCCGATTCGCACCGCCGAGGGTCGACGGATTCGCCAGGCCTTTATCGCCCCTGAGGGCTATAAGATCATGGCGGCGGACTACTCTCAGATCGAGCTGCGCATTATGGCGCATCTGTCCGAGGACAAGGGCTTGCTGAAT
>CAZKCY010000103.1:0-7643 GCA_964551155.1 uncultured Marinimicrobium sp.
GCCCTCCTGGCTGGGTACCCGCCAGGCGCTGGAGTATGCTTTGGAGCACGCGCCCGGAACCTTGACCGACATGATCGACAACTGGCCGTTTTTCTCCAGTTTCCTCGATTTGCTGGAAATGGTGATCGGCAAGGCTGACGGCTCCATTGCCGCCTATTACGAAAAGGAGCTGGTACCGGCTGAACTGCATGGCCTGGGTCAGGAAATGCGTGCGGACCTGAAGGCACTGGAAGTGCTAATCAACCGGATCAAGCGTCAGGACGAGCTGCTCAACGGCGAGCCTGTGCTACAGAAGACCTTGGCGGTGCGCAAGCCTTATGTCGATCCGCTCAATTACCTTCAGGCCGAATTGATGAAACGCTATCGCGGTTCAAAAACGATCAGTCCAGAGCTGGAGCAGGCGCTTAAGGTCACCATGGTGGGTATAGCCGCAGGCATGCGCAACACCGGTTGATTCGAACGCTAAGGCGGGCCACAGAGTGCTGGGGATTTAGTGCTCTGTGGAAACCGCGCCCGCCCGCTTGAGCAAGGATTCTAAATTCTCCCCCTGTTTGGCTTCGCGCCTTACGATGTCCAGCTCGATCTTTTGAGGGGTATCGACCCCGTTTTCATCGGGAAGGATCATATGCTCGCAGCGTTTGGCTACCCGCTCGGCAATCCCTTCGCAGTTGAGTTGGCTGGCACGGGGCAGAAGCACAGCCAGCCGGCGCGCGCCCAGACGGCTGGGAATGTCTTCGGGCCGGGTATGGCGCTTAATGGCCTTCGCCAGCTGCGCCAGCACCTGATCCCCTGCCCGAAAACCCAGAGTTTGGTTTATCTGGGTCAGGTTGAGTACCCGAAAGCAGATAATCTGAGGCGGCTCTTGCTCGGGCTTCTGATTTGCCAATAGGCGGCTGCCGAGAGCAAAAAACTGGCTGCGGTTATACACCTGAGTAAGTTGATCAACACTGGTCAACTCCTGCTCCACTTGCCGGTGACTTGCCAGAACCAGGCGATTTTTTCGGTAGGCTTTACCCAATTGGTGCAGGCCCAGCGCCGCGATAAGCAGGCCGATCGGAATTGGCGCCAGCTCCAATACCTGCGTCAAACGCCAGGGGTTGTTCACCAGGGAGTTCAATAAGCCCTGCCAGCTACCGAGAAAGGCCAGGCCGAAGCCTAAGCTCAACTTGAAACTTATGCCACGGGGCGTGGGCACCAGTACCGCTACGCTCAACAGCACAAACACCGCCAGACAGCGGGCGAGATTGCTCATTACGCTGGGCCATTCAACGGCCTCTGGTGGAATGCTGATGCCACCATAAAACACAATTAGCGCCCAGCCAAACGCCGCCAGCGCCGTGCCTAAAAGGGTAGCTAATGCCAGAGAGTAGTGGCTCCACATAAATGTTCCGATTTTCCGTGCCGCGGTTTCTAAATCGCGCTTTCAAAGCCCTAGTTTAGCAGTAACTTCACGGCTTGCTGGCATGCACCCACAAGTGAAATTGCCTCTTAGCGATCATAGCTTTGCTCAGGCATAATATAGGCTAAATTACCCAGTCGTCGGGAGGTGATATGAGCGACCAGGAAGCAGACGACCTGGAGGTTTTTTTGCGCGAAATGCGCGACGTCAAGCCGATTAAGCTTGAACCCAAGGTGCCTCTAGCGGTGGCCGATCCCAGTGCCACGGCAAGCATCGAGCAACGCCGTTCAGCGGCTGTAGCCGAACGCCAGGCCGAGAGAAATTTTCTCTCCGGTGATTATGTCGCGCCAGTGGACCCACTGGCGCAGCTGGAATTCAAGCGCCCGGGCGTGCAAAACGGAGTCTACCGCAATCTGCGCCTGGGTAAGTACGCTATCGATGCGCGCCTCGATTTGCATCGGATGACCGTGGAGCAGGCCCGCAGTGCGGTTTATCAGTTCATCCACGACTGCATGGAGCAGGATATTCGGTGCGCGCTGATTACCCACGGCAAGGGGCTGGGCCGGGCCCAACCGGCACTTTTGAAAAGCTGCGTGGCCCACTGGCTGCCCCAATTCGAGCAAGTGCTGGCATTTCATTCGGCGCAAAAGCAACATGGAGGCAGCGGCGCTACCTACCTGTTGTTGCGCAAAAGCGAGCGCAAGCGGCAGGAGAACTGGGAGCGTCAGCACAAACGCCGGACATAAAAAAACCGCCCTGTCCTTGGGCGGTTCGTTCGACCCTTTCCTTGCGTACGGCTGCTCCCAATTCCTTGGGCTCCCTTTCCTTGGGCAATTCCTCTAGAACAATTCCGACAGAGGCAAAACAAACTCCTTTCTGTCTGTGCCTGGATGTCAAAGCGGCCTAAGCGCGCTTTGGGGCGAAGATCCTTTCGCACCCGGGTTTCTTCCCTGCTCCTGGTCTTCCCTGTGTCGGTATTAATTCACACTGCGCCTGAGCAAAGCCCATTTCCCTGAGGAAGCGTCAGACTGTGGACTAATTCAATGCAGCTTTCGGGCCAACATCGAAAAGAGTGAAGAATTGATAGCTAAATCAAGCGCTTGACGCGGTTTTTGAGGTAAATAACAAATGCTTGCCGGGAGGGGTGTAAAAATTATCGACGAGGTTTTAACTGGGATGCGGCCCTTTAGGAGGAGAAACGCGACCTAAGCCGGTGACATCAAGTGTAAAGACATTGTCAAGCAAGTCGACAGCGTCAAGCGCGCCGGCTTTGCACCAGTACCCAGGGCCTGATCACTAGCGCCCAAACCAGCGCATCGGCTTCATACCAGGCTTGAGCCTGCTGATCCCCGACCGGTCCCAACAGTCCCTGATTCAGCCACTGATCAACCAGCTCAGCCCGGTCTTCAGCCATGGCGCTGGCCACTTCTATCAGGTCCAGGTTCGAATCCACGGCCAGGGCGTTGCCGCTGGCGAAAAAGCGCTGCAGCTCACGCCAGTGGATTTGGGCGGTTTCCAGGTTGAGTTGGTCTTTCAGTGAATTGGCTTCTGTGGAGCTCACGATAGTGCCGCCTTTTGGGTCAAAGCCTGCGCAACGCGCGACTGATTGGGGCGCCCGAGTTTTTTGCAAACATCGTTGCCGATTGCCACCAGCTGATCGAGATCGACCCCATGCGCAATACCCAGGCCATCGAGCATATAAATAACGTCCTCGGTGGCGACGTTGCCGGCGGCGCCGGGTGCGTAGGGGCAGCCGCCTAGACCAGCGACGGCGCTGTCGATTACTGAAACGCCTCGGCTCAGGGCGACATAGATGTTGGTAAGCGCTTGGCCGTAGGTATCGTGCATATGCACGGCCAGCTGCTGCGGTGGCAAATGGCGGGTCACCTGATCGAGCAGCCGCTCCACCTCGCCGGCCGTGCCTACGCCAATGGTATCGCCCAGGGATATTTCCCGACAGCCCAGGGCGCTAAGCTCCCCGGCAATAGTGGCTACCCGGTGGGGATCAACCGTCCCTGAGTAAGGGCAGCCTAAAACACAGGAAATATAGCCGCGTACCGGAATACCGGCCGCGCGGGCGGCCTCGATGACCGGAGCAAAGCGCTCGAGGCTGGCGTCGATTGAACAGTTGAGGTTTTTTTGACTGAAGGCTTCGGAGGCGGCGGCAAATACCGCCACTTCGTCGACGGACACAGCCAGCGCCCGCTCAAAGCCTTTCAGATTGGGGGTGAGGGCGGCGTAGGTTACGCCAGGGCGCCGCCTAATTTGGCTAAATACTTGGTCGCTATCGGCCATCTGCGGAACCCATTTGGGGTTCACGAAGCTGCCGGCTTCTAGATAATCCAGCCCGGCTTCGGCAAGCCGTTGGATCAGATCGATCTTGTCTTCAAGGTCAAGCGGCTGAGCCTGGTTTTGGAGCCCATCTCTGGGCCCCACTTCTACTAGGCGAACGCTTGTAGGCAAGTCGCTTGGCATTTACTAAATCTGGCCCCGACTAATCGGGTCGTTGACTTGCAGCGATTCGTTGATGCGCTGAATGTCGGCGGGGGTCAGCATGCCGGCTACCTGGCGCAATTCGAAAGTATCAATGATGTAATCGTAGAGGGCATTGTCATAATCTCGACGGGCTTGGTAGACAGCGCGCTGAGCCAGCAGTACTTCCACCAGGTTGCGGGTACCCACCTCATAGCCTGCCTGGGTGGCTTCCAGAGCACTCTCGCTGGAAACTATGGCCTGTTTGCGCGCCCGAATCTGGGCCACACCTATGTCCACCGATAAGTGCAGAGCTCGAGTGGACTGAACTACATTGCGCTCGGTGAAGTGCATTTGCGAGCGAGCCTGGAGGCTCTCGGCGTGGGCTTGACGACGCTGGCCCGAGACTCGGCCGCCGCTGAACAGCGGTATATTCAGAGTAACGCCGACACGGTAGCCTTCACTTTCGCTGTCGGTAGGGACGGGTTGACCAAAATACTGAGTGCCCTCCTGACTGCCTTCGTTGTAGCTGGCTGAGCCGCTCAATGTGGGCAAGTGCTGGGAGCTGCTCGCTTTGGCATTCTGGCGCGCGGCTTCGGATGAAAGCCGAGCGGCCTTGAGCGAGTAGTTGTTCTGCAGCGCAAACTCTACCCAGGCGTGGCGATCGGCCGGTACCGGGCTGACGACCGTGAACTCTTCCACCAGCGGCGCTATTTGATCGTGGCTTTGGCCGGTGAGCACTTCCAGGGCTTCATAGGCGATGCCCAGGTTGCCGCGCGCCTGCAGGGCGGTGGCATTGGCGGTGTCGTATACGGCCTGGGCTTCGTGCACCTCGGTGATGGCGGTGAGCCCCACGTCATAGCGCTGTCGGGTTTGCTCCAACTGCTGCTTAAAGGCTTTTTCTTCCGACAAAGCGGTTTCCAGATTGGCGGCGGCCCGCAGTACATTGAAATAGGCTTCGGCGACTCGCAGGATTAAGTCCTGTTGGGCGGCGCTAAACTCTGCCTCGGCGCGCTCGCTGAGTACTGCGCCGCGCTTGTAGTTGTACCAGGACGCCATATTGAACAGCGGCTGATTCAGGCTTACTTGCCAGCCGCTGGAGTCTTGCTCAAAAGTTCCCGAGGCGTCTGGGTTAATAAAATTGGTGGTTTCGGTTTCGCTGGTGTTGTAGCTGGCGGAACCATCGATCTGCGGCAAAAGTCCTGCTCGGGAGATGGCTTTGATTTCCACGCCGGCTCGGTAAGCGGCCTCGTCGGCTTTCAGTTGCGCATCGTTCTCCAGTGCCAGTTGATAGATGTCCAGCAGTGAATTGGCGCTGGCGGTCGCTGAGCCGAATGCCAGCAGCCCGGCTAAGAGTGAAAGTTTGATTTTTTTCATGAGAGTTCCAGTCTGACAGTCGTCCAGTGAGAGTCGCTTAATCCAAGCGCTTGGCTAACTGCAGGAGTTTAACGGCTTGCCCATAGCAGGTCGAGGCCTCGAGTGGCTTCCGCTTGTTAAAAAGGGTAAAAGAGGGTTAACGCTTGCTTGCCTCATAACAAGCATTTTACGGCGACTTTACAGCTTCGGATGACTTCTCTAGACTGGCCTGCGAATTGTCGGGCGCCGTCCAAGCTTTATTGAGGCTGTCGGGCCGCAATTTGTACATCTTGTCGGGGTGCTTCCTTAGAGGCTGAGAAAAACCCGCAGACCTGATCCGGTTAGTACCGGCGTAGGGAACGAGAGTCACAAAGCGTTTATTGCTTCGCCAGTTGTTGTCCCTGTTGATCGATAGAGCGAATTTTCGATCAAGCAAGTTCAGGGCTCCGCGCAGTTTTCGACCTTTCTCAGTTCTTCGCCGATACCTCTTGTTAGTATTGGAGCGAAAGCTGATGAACCCTCAAGCAAGCCCCCAAGGCATTCTCAAGCCCTCGGCCGAAGCCTCCCAAGCTTTTCCAATAGCCTTGACGGTCGCCGGTAGCGACAGCGGCGGTGGTGCCGGTATACAAGCCGATTTGAAAACCTTCGCCGCGCTGGGGGTTTACGGCTGCTCTGCGATTACCTGCCTTACGGCCCAAAACACCCTCGGCGTCCAGGATCTGCATCCAGTGCCGGCCGACTTCGTCGAAGCCCAGATGCGCTCGGTGCTCAGCGATATGCCGGTGGCGGTGATCAAGACCGGGATGCTCTTCAACAGCCAAATCATCCAGGCCCTGGCCGCAACTTACGACGCTTGCTATCCGCTGCCGCTGGTAGTCGATCCGGTGATGGTAGCCACCAGCGGCGACCTATTGCTGGCCCAAGATGCGGTTAGCGCGCTGGTTGAGGAGTTGCTGCCCCGCGCTACCTTGATTACTCCCAACCTACACGAAGCTGCGGCCCTGCTGGGTAAGCAACCCGCTCGGGACACTTCAGAAATGCAGGCCCAGGCCGAGCGCCTGATCGCCCTCGGGGCTCAGGCGGTTCTGATCAAAGGCGGCCATGCCGAAGGCGGTCAAATCACTGATTTGCTGCTCAGTCCCGCAGGCGTGGAAACCTTTACCAAACCCCGCGTCGACACCCGCAACACCCACGGCACCGGCTGCACCCTGGCTTCGGCTATTGCTGCTGGTCTGGCCCATGGCCTGGCGCTGCCCCTGGCCGTCTCCCAGGCTCGGGACTACCTGCAAGGCGCGCTTGTCGCGGCAGTCCCGCAATCGCTCGGCGCAGGCGCAGGCCCGGTCGAGCATTTCTACCGATTCAAACCTTAGCTAGATCTTGCTGAAGGGCGGCGAGGGTTTCGCTCGCCTTTTGGCTGCCATAAAACACTTTATAAAACTCAAGGAAATTCCTCATGACGTCAATCGACAACGCCGCGCAAAAACCGCTCAGCGATACCGCCCAAGTGGATCAGGCTTCGGTGCAGCCCTTCACCGGTTCGAGCAAAATCTATATGCCGGGCAGCCGGCCGGACATGCGCGTACCCATGCGCGAAATTACCCTGGCCGATACCCCCACCGAATTCGGCGGTGAGCCCAATCCGCCGCTGCGGGTTTACGATACCTCCGGCCCTTACACTGATACTCAGGCCAATATCGATTTGCGCCGGGGCCTGCCCGATGTGCGTTCAGCCTGGATCGAAGAGCGGGGCGATACCGAAATTCTTAGCGAGAGCTCGTCCAAGTTTACCCATGAGCGCCTGGAGGATCCGAAACTGGCACAGCTGCGTTTTAACCTGCAGCGTCAGCCCCGGCGCGCCAAGGCCGGCGCCAATGTGTCGCAAATGCACTACGCCAAAAAAGGCATTATCACTCCAGAGATGGAATACATAGCGATTCGGGAAAACATGGCTCTGGCGCAAGCACGCGAAGAGGGCATGCTGGACCAGCAACATCCGGGCATGAGCTTCGGCGCCAGCATTCCCAAAGAAATCACGCCGGAATTTGTGCGCAGCGAAGTGGCGCGCGGGCGGGCCATTATTCCCGCCAATATCAACCACCCGGAATCCGAACCGATGATTATCGGGCGCAACTTCCTGGTAAAAATCAACGGCAACATCGGTAACTCGGCCCTGGGTTCTTCAATCGAAGAAGAAGTCGAGAAGTTGACCTGGGGAACCCGATGGGGTGCCGACACCATCATGGATTTGTCCACCGGCAAAAACATTCACGAAACCCGCGAATGGATTATCCGCAACTCTCATGTCCCAGTGGGCACTGTGCCCATCTATCAGGCCCTGGAAAAAGTCGACGGCGTGGCCGAGGATCTGACCTGGGAAATCTTCCGCGATACCTTGATCGAACAGGCCGAGCAGGGC
>CAZKCY010000104.1:0-7615 GCA_964551155.1 uncultured Marinimicrobium sp.
TATGAGCGAGGCCATAGAGCACGGCTACATGATTCAGATGTTTGACGAACAATAATCTCCAGCAAAGGTAGGGTGGGCACGGCCCACCGATTTGCTTTACCAAACTACTGCCTTGAAACTTGGCAAAGAAGCCGCAGGTGCAGGGTAAATTTTCTAAGCTGTGGGGCAGGCTTTGGCGAGCTCCCTTCAGGAGACGCCGTAAACCCATCCATGGGGGCTCGACGCCAGCATCCCTGCTGGCGACGGTCCTGAAGAAAGCTCCCCAAACCCTTCTGACCGCTCGGCACTTCGTAGTAAAGCCAAAAAGCCACGCTTGGAGGTCATTCAGGAGGCTTAGTGGCACCGGAAGGCCGGTAGGCGTTGGGGAAGGTGCTCGGAGTACCCTCGCCGACATGGATGTCGGTGTGGAGCCTACAGGGAAGTATTCACGGCGTGTCTCCGAGTGCCTTACCCAACGACTGCCCCAACACTTAGAAAAGAACTCCCGACTCAGACTTGAGCAGTTTAGTAACCGGACTTTCTCCACACCAAAAGTCGATTGTTGGCTGGCATTTCATGATCCGCTTCCAACTTAAACCCGCTATCTTGGGCGATGTTCTCTAAAACCTCAAAATCCCGAATGCCCTGGTCGGGGTTGCGCTCCCGCAGCATTTTATCGAATTGCTCATTACTGGCGCTGGTGAATTGGCCGTTGTAATTGAAGGGTCCATAGAGTGCCAACACCCCGTTTTCAGGCAGCTGCTCCCCAGCTTCTCTTATCAACCGCTCCACCTGCGGCCAAGCCATAATATGCGCCGTATTGGCCGAGAAAACCGCATCGAACTCCCCTTGCGGCCAAGGACTCTGGCGCAAATCAAACACCAGCGGCCACTTTAAGTTTGGGCTTGGGTGTGCACCGAGCCAGGCCTCAATAGCCGAATGATTCTCCGGCAGGTCACTGGTCTGCCACTCTAGCCAGGACAGTGCGGGGGCAAAATGCACTGCGTGTTGGCCGGTTCCCGAACCCACCTCAAGCACCCGCCGACGGTCACTCAAAGCCGAGCGTAAAACATCCAATATCGGTTGCTTGTTGTTTTCACAGGCTTGGGAGAAAGGTAAATTCATAACCATAAACTCGGATTGCTGAAGGGTGTGCAACTGAATACTAACCCGGTAAAAGACTCAAGTGCCATCTAGGTTCGCAGAATTTTGGCCATAAAAAACCCGGGATTTTAGCCCCGGGTTTTTTAGGCAGTTTGATTAAACCTTAGCGCTTGGCGCGCTCGGGCTTATCTTTCTTAAAACTTTTGGGCTTGCGATCAAAGTCTTTCTTGCGTTCAAAGGCTACCTTTTCGCCGCCAGCGCCGGTATCCAAACTGATCTCCAATGGGCGATTGCGCACCCGGACTTTTTTCAGCTGGTTGAAAACGTCCTTGGACAGGCCTTTGGGAAGGTCCACGGTTGAGAACTCATCGTGCAGCTTGATGTGGCCAATGTTGCCGCTGCCAATGCCGGTTTCGTTGGCGATGGCGCCGACGATATCGCCCGGCTTGGCTTGGTGACTGCGGCCAACCTCAATCCGATAACGCTGCATGTTCTCATCGTTGTGATGCTTCTTGCCTTTGGCGGGGCGGTCTTCCCGTTTGCTGTCACGGCCGGGCTTTTTGCTCTCGGGGCGGGCCGCCTCGGGTTTGATTTCGGCGAACTTGACCTGCAGCGGCCGATCCTTCTGCATCAGATAGGCTAGGGCCGAGGCGATATCTTCCGGCGCTATGTCGTTCTCATGGCTGTAGCTGGCCAGCAAGTCGTTGTAAAAGCTCAGATCAACTTTTTGCTCAAATACCTGATCGATGGTTTGTTTGAAACTGCCAATGCGATGCGCGGTAACGGTGGCGCCGCTGGGCAGCTCCATGGGCTTGATCGGCTGGCGGGTTGCCTTCTCGATCACATACAGCAAACGCTTTTCGCGGGGTGCGACAAACAAGATCGCCTTGCCGGTGCGGCCGGCACGGCCGGTACGGCCGATGCGATGCACATAGGCTTCACTGTCGTAGGGAATATCGTAGTTGACCACGTGGCTAACCCGCTCCACATCCAGGCCGCGCGCGGCTACGTCGGTGGCGACCACTATATCCAGCTGGCCGGACTTCAAACGGTCCACCACTCGCTCGCGCAGTTGCTGATTCATGTCGCCGTTCAGCGGCGAGGTGGAGTATCCGCGAGCTTCCAGTTTCTCGGCCAGCTCAACCGTGGCGGTCTTGGTGCGGGCGAAAATAATCATGCCGTCGAAAGGCTCGACTTCCAGAATCCGGGTCAGGGCATCCAGCTTGTTGGTGCCGCTCACCATCCAGTAGACCTGCTCGATGTTGTCCCCGGTGGAAGTGCTGCTGGCGATTTTGATTTCTTTGGGGTTGTTCATGTAGCTGTTTGCTACTTTGCGAATCTGGGGCGGCATAGTCGCGGAAAACAGCGCGGTTTGACGCTCTTTGGGTATGTGCTCCAAAATCCACTCGACGTCGTCGATAAAGCCCATGCGCAGCATTTCATCGGCTTCATCCAGCACCAGGCTTTTTAGATGCGACAGATCCAAGCTATTGCGACGAAGATGGTCCATTACCCGGCCGGGTGTGCCCACGATAACCTGAGGACCGCGCTTGAGGGCGCGCAATTGGCCGCTCATGTCCTGTCCGCCGTAAATCGGCAGCACGTGAAAGCCGGGAATGGCGCTGGCGTAAGTCTGAAACGCTTCGGCAACCTGAATCGCTAGCTCGCGCGTTGGCGCCAGCACCAGAATTTGGGGGGCTTTCTGGCTCGCATCCAGGCGCGACAACAGCGGCAGGGCGAAGGCCGCGGTTTTGCCGGTACCGGTCTGAGCGGTGCCCAGTATGTCGCCGCCTTCCAGCAGCACCGGAATAGCCGCGGCCTGAATCGGCGAGGGCTGCTCGTAGCCAACCGTTTGAATAGCTTTCAATACCGGCGCAGACAAGCCGAGATCAGTAAACAGAGTGGGTGTCGATGTCATGAAAAAACCTTGATAAAAAACTCGGCCGACTAGGCGTGCAAACGCATTCAGGCCGCGAACCGCAGAGCGGATTCATTGAGTATCAGCACCGCCGGGCAAGCGCTCAAAGAGCCAAGGCCATAGGCTGTGCCGTGCTTTTGGGTGGGATGGACTGATCGGAGGTAAACCACAAACCGGCAGGGGAGAAGCCCTGCAGCGCATACGATAATCAGAATATCCCGCGTGTTCCGACAGCAAACTAGAGGCCGGAAACACCAGCAACCGCCGAGCCTCCGGCTCATTGTTGCGTCACTTTTGGGGCAGGCTAGCGATGGTGTTGGACCCCGCAATCGGGGTAGGTAGCCCTCAGACCTCCTGTCTGTTCAGCATTACCTCGAAACACCATAGTCGCGACCTTTTTAGGGAAGCAGGAGAGGTTTTACTGAAAGTGCGCGGAGTATAGGGCCTTGGGGCGGGGGATGCCAGTGTTTTTTTAATCTTCGAGCCACTGAAACCGGCGGTTTCTCGGTTTGGGAGCCTGGGGTAAACTGGCGCTTGGCTCACAAATCTCTGCGCTGCTCAACTAAGTTGGCAATGACGCTTATCGGTACTGGACGCCCAAATGACAAAAACGGCAACAAAGCATTTATCCACCACCGCTTTGGCACGGCAGATGGGCAAAGAGAGCAAAGAGCTGTTTGTGCTCCTGGCCAACAGCGGCTGGATTTTGAAAGTGGACGATCGCTGGCAACTGACCGAAAAGGGCAAATTCGAAGGCGGTATTTACGTCAACCACCCCAAGTTTGGCGATTACATCGCTTGGCCCGAAGCGGTGCAAGAGCACCCCTTGTTACGCGAGCTGCCCGAGGCGCCTTTGAGTGCCAGTAATCTAGGGCTCAAGCTGGGCTTGCCGGCCCGGTTGGTGAACTTGCTCCTGGCTGAACGCGGCTGGATAACCAAAGGCGTGCGCGGTTGGCTAGTGACGCCTGCGGGCAGGACTTTAGGTGGCCGTCAGCAGGAGAGCGAGCAATCCGGCGTGCCCTTTGTGACCTGGCCGGAAACCCTGGCTGCGCACCCGCCGCTACTCGGCGCCGCTAACCAGTTGCGTGGCCAGGCTGACGACCCGCAAAGCGCGAGTTTGGATGGCCATTCAGTAAACAACAAAGCCGAGCGCATGATCGACAATTGGCTCTATGTGGCGGGCTTGGTTCACGCCCGAAATCGGCCCATGGAGTTTGCCGAGCCAGCGCCGGTAGCGGACTTTTATCTGCCCGCATGCAATCTCTGTATCGAGTACTGGGACCCGGAAGCAAAGCCTGCGGCCTTGACTGCTAAGCTTGAAAAGCTGGCAATCTATCAGCGCTTTGGCCAAAACTATTTGGAAGTGCGCGATATCGATTTGGAAAATTTGGATGAGGTATTGGCGCGGGCTTTGTTACGCGCCGGCCAAGCGGTTTACTGACGGCTTGGCTCATCGAACTGAAGTATTGAAACCATCGACAAGGAGAAGCTTAATATGGCAAGCGTATTCAGCAAAATTATCGCCGGAGAGATTCCCGGTCATTTCGTCTGGAAAGATCAGCAGGCGGTGGCGTTTATGACCATTGCCCCGATTCGAGAGGGGCATGTATTGGTGGTGCCGCGGGAAGAAGTCGACCACTGGGACGATCTGACGCCCGATCTTTTAAGCCATTTGACTCAGGTTAGCCAAAGTATCGCCAAAGGGCTTAAGAAAGCCTACCCAGCCCGCCGGGTAGGCATGATGATCGCAGGTCTTGAAGTGCCGCACACCCATATTCATTTGGTGCCCATGGACTCAATGGGGGATTTGAGTTTTGATCGCGCCAGTGAGGCTGGAGCCGACGAACTCAAAGCGGCCGCCGAGCGCATTCGCAAGGTGTTGGTTGAACAGGGCCATCAAGAAGCCAGAACAGAATAGCCTTGTATCTACGTGACTGTCATCCTGAGTGTGCGAAGGATCTTTCTAGACAGCACCTGCCCGCCTTTAACCCAGAGTGCTTTTAACCTTAGATCCCTAGCTAGCTCGGGATGACATGCTGCGATCGAGTCTACATGTTTAGAACACGAGCTTTGTTCGCTACTATGAAACGCCGTTAACAAACAGCGTTATCAGCCCCAGCGCCATGAACAACACAAAGGCGCCGATTCGAATAGGTGTCATGGGTAGGCGTTCCAGTAACCAGCGGCCGGCAAAAAGTATCGGCAGGTTGGCGAGCAACATGCCCAGGGTGGTACCCACAATGACCGAGAGGGTATCGGTAAATTTAGCCGCTAAAAGCACCGTGGCGATCTGGGTTTTATCGCCAATCTCGGCCAGAAAGAAGAGTATTGTCGTAGCAATAAAAGGCCCGTAAGCCTGAAATCTTCCCGGTTCTTCTTCGGCCTTGTCGGGAATCAGCACCCAGAGTGCCACAACAATAAAGCTGCCCCCGATCAACCAGGAAAACCACTGGCTAGGCACCAACTCGGCAAGCCAAACGCCGAGCCAGGCCGAGAGCGCATGGTTGATCAAAGTTGCTACCAGAATTCCCAGGGAGATTGCCCAGGGCCGACCGTAGCGGGAAACCAAGAGCAGAGCGAGAAGCTGGGTTTTGTCGCCTATCTCGGCAATGGCCACCGCCAGCGTAGAGCTGATTAAAGCGGAAGAGCCAGCAAACGTAGAACTTAGATAAGCTTCCATGGAGCGCGAATCCGGGCGGGGCTTAAAACCAGAGATACAGACGCCGCCCCGCCAGGAGAAGCATCGGTATCTCAGGTCTCATCAGCCCGGTCGCTATGCCAGGGTGCTGCAGCCATGCGCTGTGGCGCAAATATGTTGACTGCAGCGTCGATTGATCCGGTTTTATGCCGGTTAAGGCAAGTGCAAAAAGATCAACCGACCGATTACTCCCCCGAGAGGAAATGGCATTTTAAGTAGCTCAAGCTCAGGCGTCAAATCCGCTTATCGGCGACTGGCGCCATAGGGCATTTCAGGCAGGTAAGGATCGATCAGTTCGAGCGCTTGGTCATAGACATGGCTTACGTCTGGATTCAAGCCCACCTCCATCCGCCGGGACAACATAGTCACCGGGAAAAGGCATTCTTCGGTATTCTCGACGCATAGAGCTCGGCTGCGGCCCTTGGAGTCTTCATAGATTTTCCATTGCAGCTTAGGCGCTTCCGTCTTCATAACATCGCCGAGCACCACACCCAGGGCCTGCAGGCGCAGGGTATCGTCGCGCTCTATTAAGCCGCGGTCGACAATCTGCTGCAGAGTTTCGAGATCCGAGCGGTCGCCCCGCAGCCGGCTGCCCAATTTGGTCTGGACTAGGGCTTCGATCTTCTCCCGCTGCTGCTGCATGTAGTTTTCATCCATCCAGCTCAAATCTTCGATAGGTGTCGAGTCGTCGGACTGGGCGATCGAGCTGGAGCACAGCATTAGGCCCAAAAAAAGGAACAGGGTTCGAATCATGAATGACCTCGCGGAAATGGAATCTGGGTACTATCTTGTGGTTACTATGCTTGTCGATACTATGCTTGTCGGTACTATGGCAATAAAAAACAGGTGCTTGCTTAAACGCTTGGACGCAACAGCCGCTACCAAAGGCAGCTTGCGGGGCTTGCCTTCGAGCCTTTCTCTGAGTCAAAAAAGGGCGTCAGAGTTCAATTTGGGCAGGCTTTTCCTGCGCCCCTGGAGGGCTAAAAGCGCTCCAGGGCTGTCTTTGCGGGACGCCTATGATAGGCTTTTTGGCTGTTGCTGCCTACGGTTGCGCTTCTTGGGGCGCCTCGCAGCCCGCTAGCTCTATTAAATCATTCGGGAAAAGAAACCATGAAAGCCGTAAAAATAATCCTAAGTGTGCTTGTCGCCCTGATCGTGGTCGTTGCCATAGTGGTGTTCATAGGTCTGAAAAACCTCAACAGTCTTGTGGAAATGGCGATCGAATCGGTCGGCCCCCAAGTGACCAAGACCGACGTCCAAGTGGACAGAGTCAATATAGAGCTGACAGAAGGGCGGGGCAGTATCTACGGTTTGACTATAGCCAATCCGGAAGGCTTCTCCGGCGATCATTTATTTGTTATGGATCAGGTGAGTCTGCAGATCCAGCCTTCCTCGCTCACCGATAAAGTCGTGGTGATTCGTGAAATCCTGGTTGATGGCGCTCGCCTGAACGGCGAACATCAGGGAGTTGCCCAAATAAATCTGCGCGAAATGCTCGATAACATCAAATCGGGCGAACCCGAACCGCCCAAAGATACCACCGCCAGCCCCGACGTGCGCTTTATGGTGGAGAAGCTGAGCGTTACCGGTGCGACCATCAATTTGAGCTCACCCGAGTTCGGCGAACAGCAACTGACGATGAAAGATATTCACCTGAGCGATTTGGGTGATCGAGAACAAGGCCTTACGCCGGCGGAATTGGCCCAGGCCATTCTTACGCCGATACTGGAGCAGGCGCGAGCCAGAGTGGAGCAGGAAGTTAAAGACAGAGCTGGCGATGAGCTAAAACAAAAGCTTCAGGACGAGTTGTCTGAAGGCGATCAACAGAAAGTCGATAAACTCAAATCCTTGTTAAGCAATTGAGACCTTTTTGAGCCGGGCCCTTAGGGCCCGGTTTTGGTTGGAGCACTTATCGT
>CAZKCY010000105.1:0-4576 GCA_964551155.1 uncultured Marinimicrobium sp.
AAGAAGTTAAAAACGAAGCTTCTTTTGTCGAAGATCTGGGCGCCGACTCCCTCGATACCGTAGAGCTGGTAATGGCTCTGGAAGAGGAATTCGAAACTGAGATTCCCGATGAAGAGGCGGAAAAAATCACCACAGTTCAGCTGGCAATTGATTACATTAATGCCAACCTGGCGTAATCTTCAAAATAGCTGATTATCGTCTTCTCTAAAAAAGCCGTATTATTGCAAATAGTACGGCTTTTTCTTTTTCAGGTGCTCCCGTCAGTGGCGCGCTATGAGCGCTTTGGCGGCCATAGGTTAGACCTATGGTGTAATGGGTTTTCTACTCTGGCACTCTGCCTCTATTCTTTGTTCGGAGATAATTTATCGTGGCGCGTAAACGAGTTGTAATTACCGGGCTCGGTATGGTCAGCCCAGTGGGCAATACCGTCGAAGACAGCTGGAACGGGATTGTTAACGGCGTTAGTGGTGCTGCTCCCATTACCAGTTTTGATGCCTCGGCGTTCACGACTCAGTTCAGCGCCTCGGTGAAGGACTTCTCTGTCGAGGGTTACTATCCCGCCAAAGATGCCCGCAAGATGGACCCGTTTATTCAATACGGGATGGTTGCCGGTATACAGGCGATGCGCGATTCAGGTCTGGAGGTCACTGATGCCAACGCCGATCGGATCGGGGTTTCCATCGGCTCGGGCATCGGTGGTGTAGGCACGATTGAAGACGGCGCTCTGTTGATCGAGCACAAAGGGCCTCGGCGTATGTCGCCGTTTTTCGTTCCCGGTGCCATTATCAATATGATTTCGGGCAATCTGTCGATTCTTTATGGCATGCGCGGCCCCAATATCGCCATGACCACCGCCTGTACCACGGGTACTCACAGTATCGGCTTCGCTGCCCGCAGCATCATGTACGGCGATGCCGATGTCATGGTGGCCGGTGGTGCGGAAATGGCCACTACGCCCGTGGGCTTGGGCGGCTTTGCCGCAGCGCGCGCCCTGTCGACTCGCAATGATGACCCCAAGGCCGCCAGCCGGCCCTGGGATCGAGATCGCGACGGCTTTGTGCTCGGTGATGGTGCCGGCGTGTTGGTGCTGGAAGAATACGAACATGCCAAGGCTCGCGGCGCCAAGATTTATGCCGAACTGGTGGGCTTTGGCATGAGCGGTGACGCCTACCATATGACCTCTCCGCCGATTGATGGCGCCGGCGCCGCCCTGTCGATGCGCAATGCCATCGCCGATGCCGGCATGGTGTCGAGCGACATCAATTACATCAATGCTCACGGCACCTCCACCAATGCCGGTGACAAAGCGGAAATCCGTGCGGTTAAATCGGTTCTGGGAACGGCCGCTGAGCAGGTGGCCGTCAGCTCAACCAAGTCCATGATTGGACACCTGTTGGGCGCCGCTGGCGCGGTCGAAGCGATTTTTAGCGTCTTGGCGATTCGCGACCAGGTGGCGCCGCCCACAATCAATTTGGACAACCCGGACGAGGAGTGCGATATTAATTTGGTTCCGCACACTGCTCAGGAGCGTCCGATAAAAGCGGTGCTGTCTAACTCCTTCGGCTTCGGAGGCACCAACGGCTCGCTAATATTCAAGAAGCTCGATTGACCGCGAGACCCTTGGCCGATGTGTAAATCTTGACGCCGGGAGCTACGCTCGCCGGCGTTTTAGTTTAACGGGCTGGTAGATGTTTTGGCTCACAGACTTAAACCTAGGGCTGACTCCTGCTTTAGGGTTTTGGTTTTTTACTTAACGAGATAGCGAAATTTATGGTTCAAGCTGCGCCCCTGGTTTCCGTTAATGGCGTATTGGGAGCCGCTGTGTCGCCGCTTGACCGCGGTTTGGCCTATGGTGACGGATTGTTTGAAACCGTCGCAGTGCGCCGAGGAAAACGGCCACTCTGGTCCATGCATTTGCAGCGCCTGACGCAAAGCGCAGAACGACTGAATATTCCTTTGCCTCCGACGCTGGAAAGCTATTCCGATCAACTGCTACAGGCTGCTGCCAGTCAAGGTCTGCGGGACGGTACTCTCAAAGTGATTTTGACCCGGGGCTCAGGTGGTCGAGGTTACGCGCCGCCGATAAATTCCGAGCCAATGCTCTGCCTGGCTTTCTATCCGCTGCAGGACACTTCCGGGGCGCCGGCGAAGGACGGGGTCAAAGTCTATGTTTGCGAGCAGCGTCTCGGCCACAATCCCACTCTAGCCGGCCTTAAGCATTTGAACCGTCTGGAGCAGGTGCTCGCTCGGGCGGAATGGCAGGACGAGGAGTTTTCCGAAGGTTTATTACTCGATATCGAAAACCATGTTATTGAAGCCACGGCGAGCAATATTTTCATGGTGCGCGAAGCTGTGCTTGTGACGCCGGATCTGGCCCTTAGTGGCGTCAGTGGCATTCTCAGACGTTTGATCATCGAACGCCTTGCTCCGGAGCTAGGTTATCAAGTGGTAATAGAGAGTGTCAGTTTGGAGCAGTTGCAACAGGCCGACGAAATTTTTCTCTGCAACAGTGTCAGAGGTATCTGGCCGGTTATTTCTTTGGGCCAGACTTACCCGCGGTCATTGACCGTTGGATCTGTGACTCGAGCATTGCAGAGGCAGGTTGAAAACTTGTTGGAGCGGGGGCTTGCGTGACCAAAACCAAAACTAAGACCAAAACCAAATCCAAGAGGACTCGCTTTTGGAGTCGAAGCTTGCTGCTTGTTTCGGTTTTGATTCTGTTGCTGGCGGGTTTGGCGCTCGGCTACGGTTATCATTGGTTTAACAGCGCCATGAATCTGCCTGATGAGGGCAAAACCTATCAGCTTGATCGAGGTGAGACTCTGGGTCATCTGAGCGCGCGTCTCGCCAATGAGGGAGTGCTTGAGCACCCACGCTTGTTGCGACTCTATGCTCGATTCACCGATTCCACTCGGGTTCAGGCAGGCGAATATTTTATTGCGCCAGAAACTTCGCCACGCCAACTGCTGGCCATGTTGCGCCGGGGCGAAGTGGTATTGCACCAAGTGACCATTGTTGAAGGGTGGACCTATCGTCAGGCCTTGAACGAGCTGCATCGCCAGAACAACATCGAGCCTTTGCTTAAGGATAGACCTCAGGAGCAACAGTTGGCGTTACTGAATCTTGATATTGAGCATCCGGAAGGCTGGTTCTTTCCCGATACCTATCACTACGCCAGCGGTACCAGTGATGTGGAAATCCTGCGTCGGGCACATAAAAAAATGCGCAGTCTTTTGGATATGCTTTGGGAGGCTAGAGAGTTGGGCCTTCCTTACGAAACCCCTTACCAGGCCCTGATCATGGCTTCGATCGTGGAGCGAGAGACCGGAGCGCCCTGGGAGCGGGATCAAATTGCGGGTGTGTTTGTGCGCCGTTTGCAGCGAGGCATGCGTTTGCAGACTGACCCAACGGTTATTTACGGCATGGGCGATGCCTATCAGGGTAAGATCGGCCGCGCCGATTTGCGTCGTCCGACCCCCTACAATACCTATACCATAAAAGGGCTGCCGCCAACTCCGATAGCCCTGCCCGGGGCCGAAGCTTTACGGGCCAGCCTCCATCCCGCCGAGGGCGATACGCTTTATTTCGTTGCCCGCGGCGACGGTACCCACGTGTTTTCCGAAACCCTCGAGGAGCACAACAAAGCGGTACGCGAATACCAACTCAAACGCCGGCAGGATTATCGCTCTGCACCGCCCGCGGAAAGCCCCGAGCCTGAAGGTTCAGAACCCTGACGCCTACTGTTGCCGGTAGGAAAAGCTACGGCGAATGTTTACAATAGCCGACTTCCCGAATAATGCCCGTGCGGCTGGCGTGTCCAGACCCCGGCCAGTCAATGGAATCCGAGCAGTATGAGCGACAACAGTACCCCGACCGACAACGACAAGGCCAAAGCCAAGCCGGCGCACTTTATTCAGCAAATCATCCGCAAAGATCTCGATGCGGGAAAAGTCGATAAAGTCGTAACCCGTTTTCCGCCCGAGCCCAATGGCTATTTGCATATCGGTCACGCCAAGTCCATCTGCCTCAATTTCGGAGTGGCGGAGGAATTCGGTGGTCTGTGCAATCTGCGCTTTGACGATACCAATCCGGCCAAAGAAAGCGAAGAGTATGTCGAAGCGATTAAGGCCGATGTGGCCTGGCTGGGGTTCACCTGGAACGAGCCGGTGCGCTATACCTCGGACTATTTCGACCAGTTGTATCAGTGGGCAGTCTATTTGATCGAGCAGGGCAAGGCGTATGTGTGCGATTTGAGTGCCGAGGAAACGCGCGAGTATCGAGGCACTTTGACCGAGCCGGGCACCAACAGCCCTTACCGGGATCGCAGCGTGACGGAAAATCTGGAGCGCTTTGAAAAGATGCGCTCGGGTGAGCTCGAAGAGGGTAGCTGTGTGTTGCGCGCCAAAATCGATATGGCCGCACCCAATATCAATTTGCGCGATCCGACTATTTACCGAATCAAGAAGGCGCGCCATCACCAGACCGGTGACAAATGGTGCATTTATCCCTCTTACGATTTTGCTCATGGGCAAAGCGATGCCATTGAGGGCGTGACTCATTCGATTTGTACCCTGGA
>CAZKCY010000105.1:4586-7613 GCA_964551155.1 uncultured Marinimicrobium sp.
ACCGCTCTACAATTGGTTTATTGAGAATCTGCCGATGCCGGCCAAGCCGCGCCAATACGAGTTCGCACGTCTTAACATCAACTACACCCTGACCAGCAAGCGCAAACTGAAGCAGTTGGTGGATGAGCAGCACGTCGATGGTTGGGACGATCCGCGCATGCCGACTATCTCGGGCATGCGCCGACGCGGTTTTCCGCCCGAGGCGCTGCGCAATTTCTGCGCAAGCATTGGCGTGACCCGCGCCGACAGCGTGGTGGATGTAAGCATGCTGGAATACGCGGTGCGCGATCATCTGGACAAGAACGCCCCCAGGGCTATGTGCGTATTGCGCCCCCTGAAAGTCACCCTGACAAATTATCCCTCGGGCCAAATCGAGGAGATGCACGCGCCCGGTCACCCGAACCGTGACGATTTGAAAGAGCGGGTTCTGCCCTTTACCCAGAGTCTGTACATTGAACAGGACGATTTTCGGGAAGAGGCCAACAAAAAATACAAACGTCTGGTTCTAGGCAAACGGGTGCGCTTGCGCAACGCCTATGTGATTGAAGCCGAAGAGGCCATCAAAGACGAACAGGGTAATATTGTCGAAGTGCTGGCCAAGGTTATCGAGGGCACGGTAGGTAGCGACCCAGAGGACGGCGTAAAGCCAAAAGGTGTTATTCACTGGGTTTCCGCTACCCACAATTTGAATTGCGAAGTACGGCTTTACGATCGTTTGTTTACCGATCCGGCCCCCGACGCCAGTGGCAAAAATTTTCTCGATTGCATCAATCCGGAAAGTCTCGAAGTGCTGTCTAATTGCAAGGCGGAAATCAGCCTCGCAGCGGCCACGGAAACCGACCATTTCCAGTTTGAGCGCGAAGGCTATTTCTGTCTGGACAGCAAGTACACCACTATGGACAAGCCGGTCTTCAATCGCAGCATAGGGCTGCGTGATTCCTGGGCCAAGATTGAGCAGCAGTCATAAGTCGAATGTCGATTCTGGATACGTTATGCCCTTGCAAATTTACAATACCCTGAGCCGCAAAAAGGAAGTCTTTAAACCTTTGGCGCCGGGAAAAATCGCCATGTATGTGTGCGGTATTACCGTCTACGACTATTGTCATTTGGGGCACGGTCGAGTGTTGGTGGCTTTTGATGTGATTACCCGGTTTCTGCGCAGCCAGGGCTGGGATTTGACCTATGTGCGCAACATTACCGATATCGACGACAAGATCCTGCAGCGCGCGGCCGAGCGCGAGGAGGATTATCGCCAGCTGACAGAGCGCTTTATCGACGCCATGCATGAAGATGAACGCCGGCTCAGTATAGAACCGCCCGATTTGGAGCCGCGCGCCACGGCTCATATTGACGACATCATCGAAATGATTCAGCAGTTGCTGGACAAAGAGTACGCTTATCTGGCCGATAATGGCGATGTTTACTACAAGGTCACCAGCTTTGAAAATTATGGCCGGTTAACCAACAAAAATCTTGACGATCTTATGGCCGGCGCTCGAGTGGAAGTGGATGAAGCCAAGCGTGATCCGCGCGACTTCGCGCTCTGGAAGCACGCCCAAGAGAACGAAACCGGTTGGAATGCTCCCTGGGGTCGCGGGCGTCCCGGCTGGCATATCGAATGCTCCGCCATGAGCAAGGAGTGCCTGGGCGCGACCTTTGATATTCACGGCGGCGGCCCCGATCTGCCGTTTCCGCACCATGAAAACGAAATCGCCCAGAGTGAAGCGGCCAACGGCTGCAAGTACGTCAATTACTGGATGCACGCCGGAGCGGTGCGGGTGGGCAAGGAAAAAATGTCCAAATCCCTGGGCAATTTTTTCACCATTCGCGATGTGCTGGAAAAGTACCATCCGGAAGTGATTCGCTACCTTTTGGTGGCTAGCCACTACCGTAGTCCTATCGAGTACTCCGAAGACAGTCTGGTGGAAGCTCGGGCGGGTCTGGAGCGCTTTTACAGTGCGCTGCGCGACTACGCCCAAGTGCCGGCGTTAGGCTTGGGTGAGCTTGAACAGAGCGATTACTACACCGCTTTTGTCGATGCTATGAACGATGACTTCAATACCCGCCAGGCGCTGGCGGTGCTCTATGATCTGGTGCGCGAACTTAATTCGGCAAGTGACGACAATGACAAGGCAGAGCAGCTCGCGGGCGAGCTCAAAGCCATGGCGTCGATATTGGGTATTCTGCAGGAGGATCCGCAAGTATTCCTGCAGGCGGGCGCGGCCGATGCGATAGACGCGGCAACTATTGACGCTCTGGTGCAGGAGCGGATTCAGGCCAAAAAAGACAAAAATTTTCAGCGCGCGGACGAGATCCGAGCGCAGCTGCTGGAGCAGGGCGTGGTGCTGGAAGACAGCCGCGAGGGAACTCAGTGGCGGCGCGAATAGTCTGACTGAGGGTTGTCAATTTTGCGCCAGGTTGGACGTCGCAAATGGCCAAGTAATTTGCAGGTAAATTTAGAGATCAGTTGTATGTCGTTTCGCAGATGGTATCGCCGCCACCGAGTGCTCTGGGTCAGCCTGCTGGCAAGCTTGTGTTTTATCGGCTTGGCGCTTTATGGCTGGGGCATGACTTGGAAGAATTTGTTCAATGCCCTAGGCGGCTTTTTAGCGCTGCTGTTACTTTTGGTACTTGGTGCCGCGGTCTTAGGCTGGCTGATTTATAAACTTCGGCAGCTGTTTGACTAACGGACTATTCTTCTTGATCCTCGATGCGATAGACCCGCATCCAAGCAATCATCTTGTCGGTTATTTCGGTGGTTTCAAAACGATAGTCATCGATCTCAAACCCGATGTTGCCGTCGGGTATGCTCTCTAGGTACTCCATCGCCAGGCCGTTCAGAGTTTTGGGGCCTTCGAGGGGCAGATCCCAGTCCAGAGCCCGATTGACGTCGCGAACGAAGCTGCCCCCATCGATAAGATAGCTGCCATCGTCCTGCGGGATTATGTCCTGATCTTCCTCTTCCGCCACGTTGGTGGTGAATTCGCCGACGATCTCTTCCAGCAAGTCTTCCAGTGTGACTATGCC
>CAZKCY010000106.1:0-7613 GCA_964551155.1 uncultured Marinimicrobium sp.
GCCCTGGGTTTACGCCCTGGCCGCGCGGGGCGAAGCCGGTGTACGGGAAACAATCGCGCTGTTCGAGCGTGAGCTGCGAGTCGCCATGGCGCTTACCGGCTGCACTCGCATAGAAGATGTGGACCGCTCGATACTGGCATCTCAAAAAGGTTAATTTGAATTCGAACAACTTGGGGTAACTGCTACACTCTTTTGGATCGCACTCTTCACACAGCAACCAATATCCAGGAGATCTTATATGAAACCCCTGATCATCGGTGCCCATGGCCAGATCGGCCAGCAGTTGATCCCGCTGTTGGCCGAGGCCGGCGTTCAACCCAAAGCCATGATCCGCAATTCCGAACAAGCCGAAACTATGCAAGCTTTGGGTGCGGAAACGGTTATCGGCGATCTGGAAGAGAACTTTGAGTACGCCTTTGAGGCTTGCGACTCGGTGGTGTTTACCGCGGGCTCCGGCGCTAAAACCGGTGCCGATAAAACCATATTGGTGGATTTATGGGGTGCGATCAAAGCCATGGATGCAGCCCGCAAAGCCGGCATCGAACACTTCGTGATGGTCAGCGCCCGCGGCGCAGAGGATCCGGACCAGGGGCCCAAAGCCATTAAGCACTATAGCGTTTGTAAGAAAATCGCCGACGACTACCTGCTGACCAGTGGTTTGGCCTACACCATTTTGCGCCCGGGCAAGCTCACCAACGACTCAGCCACCGAGCGAGTCACCACCAAACGCCCGGACAATTCCGACGATCAGTGGATTACCCGCGCCGATGTCGCCCACGCCATCAGCTTTTGCCTACACCACCCGCACAGCCGCGGAAAAATTTATCCACTGTTTCAGGGAAACTTAACCTTTCAGCAGGCGCTGACATAAAATGGCTTCGCGCACCGGATCAGCGGTTTTGCAAAAGCGCCTCTAGTTCTCCCGCGAAGAGGCGCCCAGCCTGTGCTCCCAGCGACGACGTGCGAAGCGTCGCATGTTGGGAATATCATCGGTTTCGTCGACAATGGACTTACCGATGATGGTTTCCAGAACATCTTCAAGCGTTGCCAGCCCCTTCCAGGTGCCGTACTCGTCGTACACCAGACACATGTGCTGCCGCTCTTCCATTAGCACAACCATAAGGTCCTTAGCGCTCATTTTGTCGGAAACCACCTTGACTGGCTTCATAAGATCCGCGACCGTTTTTTGATCTTTTATATCGAGCATATCTCGGCGGAAAATAACGCCCAAAGGCGCCTCGTGCTGATCCAATACCGGATAGCGCGAAAATTGCCCAGCCTTCACCCGCTCGGCAAACTCGAATATGTCTTCATCCGGCCCGACCACCTCGCAAACAGTTCGGGGCGTCATAATGTCACGCGTTTTTATATCGTGCAGATCGAGTATATTGGCGATAACCCGCTGCTCGTCTTCATTCAGCTCGTTCAGTTCTCGCCCTAGTTCTGTCAGCGATTTTATCTCCAGCCGCAAATCGTGATCGGGCGCTTGGCCACCCATTAACTTCATGATTTGATCCGACATCCAAATAAAAGGCTTTAAGATCACAATCATGGTATTGAGAAATACGGGCAGTACGGGCGCCAGCTTCGGCCAGTAGCGAGCGCCGATGGATTTCGGAACAATCTCGGAAAAGATCAGAATCAGAATGGTCATAACACCAGAGACCAGACCGAGGTAACCGCTGCCAAACACCACTGTGGCCTGAGCTCCAACGCCGGCAGCGCCCACGGTGTGGGCCACGGTGTTCAGGGTCAGAATCGCGGCTAGGGGCCGATCAATATTGTCTTTCAGAGTTTTAAGCTGCTCGTGCAGCCACGGCTTTGCGCTCTTTTGGCGGGCTATGTAACTCGGGGTGAGAGACAGCAGAGCGGCCTCCAGGATTGAACACAGAAAGGATATTCCAATCGAAAAGACTGCAAACGCAACTAGTAGACCCATAGCGGAAGTAGCGGCACCTCATCTCTGGAAATTGGCCGGGACAATGCCACTCAGTATAGAGCACAAAACAGGGTACGTATTCTGGTTAGCGGCTTGCATCCGTCGATACGCTGAATAAAGCCCAGAGTTGGGCCCGGGCTGAGGTTTTTGACCTGCTTTGCTTTTTCCACATCGGTAACAAGACTGTCTTAACTAGCTGCAACTTTTTCGCTGGCATCCCGTACCTCCGAGAACAACCCAGGAGAAAGGAGTGCCGCCATGAAAGCTTGTAACTCGACATTTTGGTTCGCCACCAGCGTGGCGTTTCTCGCCCTAACCGCTTGCGGAGGCGGTGGCAATGGTTCCCCGCCGACCAGTAGCTCAAGCAGTTCCAGCAGCTACTCGAGCAGTTCTTCGAGCAGTTCTTCGAGCAGCTCCTCCAGCAGTTCTTCCAGCAGCTCCTCTTCAGTCCCCAACCCCTCGGCCACCCCCATAGAAACCAGCACGACTCTGATCGGCGGCACCTATGTCGCGGAGGGCTCAGCGCGGGTACTGATTTACGATGCCGACAGCGATACTTTTGTGGCTGAGAACCAACAGCGCGATGGTATGACGCTGTATACCTTCGATCAAGATCCAGTGGGCGCTTCGGCCTGTAATAGCCAGCAATGTGTCGAGGCCTGGCCGCCGCTGCTGACCACCGAAGACTCGGTTGTCGAACCGCCTCTGTCTTCGATCGAGCGGGACGATGGCAGCAGCCAGTGGACTTTGCGCGGTGAGCCGCTGTATTTCTTTTCTGGCGACAGCGAGCCCGGAGACCTCAATGGCCAAGGCGTCAATGACGTTTGGCGCGTGGCGGTAACCGAGCCAGCCAGGCTGAATGACGCTATGAGCAATACCGACAATGGCCGCTTCTTTGTGGCCACCGGCGAGGTTTCGGTAACGGTTCCGGAAACCGAGGGCGCAACCGATAGCTTTGTTGTCGAAACTCAAAATAAAGCCGGCTTTACCCTCTATACCTTCGCCATGGACCCCGCTGGCGAATCGGTATGCACAGGCAATTGTTTGGCCAACTGGCCGGCGCTGCTGGCGGAGGAAAACGCCGTTGCCGTCGCACCCTTCAGTTTGATCGAACGCGATTTGGGTAGCGCCGGCGGTACCGCTATGCAGTGGACCTACCAGGATCAACCCCTGTATTTCTTCGCGGGCGACTCCGCCGCTGGAGAACTGAACGGGGCCGCCATCGCCAACTGGTTTTTGGCCCGTCCCCTGCCCTGGCTAGTGCAAGACACGGTTCGTGGTTCAGCGCTCGCTGGCGCCGGTCTGACCTTGCAGACCAGCCCCGATGAGAGCTCGGAAGTCACCGCAGCGGTTCCCGCCCACGGCATGACACTCTATACCTTCGACAACGACAGCGCAGGGGTTTCCAACTGCACTGGAAACTGTCTGCAAAACTGGCCCGCATTGGCGGCTCACGCCGGAGCCGAAGCTATGGGTCCGTTTAGCGTGATTGAACGCGCTTCGGGCGAGAGCCAGTGGGCACTGCATCAGATGCCACTGTACTTCTTTGCCAATGATTCCGAACCCGGCGATGTCAGCGGCGATGAAGTCAACAACGTCTGGCACATAGCCCGCCTTGCTCCGGTGGATGTCAATACCGATCCCGAAGATGGGGAGCTGTTCGTCGGTTCAGGCAATCTAGTGCAAGCCAATGGTGACCCCGACAGCGCGCACCAGGGCTTCACTCTCTATACCTTTGCCGAAGACAGCGAAAACACCTCCAACTGCATTGATGCCTGCGTTGGTGTCTGGCCGCCGCTTTATGCGCCGGATGACGCCATGAACTTCGGCGACTTCGGTGTAATCGAGCGCAGTGACGGCAACCGCCAGTGGGTGTACCAGGGCGAGCCGCTGTATTTCTATGCCGGTGACAGTATGCCCGGTGACGTCAACGGCGACATAACCGACGGCTTCGGCACTTGGTTTATCGCCCGTCCCTGATCAATGAGGAGTGGCTATGAAACCTGCAATACTCCTACTGCTCTGCGCCGGCCTTCTGGCCGGCTGCGGAGCCGGGTCCGGAGAGGGGCTGAACGAGCAGGGATTGCCCCTGGGCAACGGTGGTGGTGATAACGAGCCTGAACCGGAAGGCGTTACCCTAACGCAACTCCAGGAAGATATTTTTGGTGCTGTCTGCACCCAATGTCACACCGGAGCTGCCGCCCCTCAGGGCCTGCGCCTGGATTCAGAGCAAATCAGTTTCGACGCCCTGGTGGGGCAACCGTCCACTCAGCAACCGGAATTGCTGCGCGTGGAGCCGGGAGCGCCCGATCAAAGTTATCTGGTGCGCAAACTAGAAGGTGATGAATCCATCGACGGTCAACAAATGCCTTTGGGACTCAGCCCCCTGAGTTCCGAGCAAATCGCCCAGGTACGCGACTGGATAGCGAATGGCGCTCCACGCGAAGGTACCGGGGTGGAACCGACCAGTGTCTTGGTCGTTCGCCAAAGCGACACAGCGCAACCGCTCCAGCTTGCCGTGCGATTCAGCCGTCCGGTTTCCAGCGCTACCCTCTCTCAAGGTCTGCAAGTCTATCTGCGCAATGGCGATCAGCGCTGGCTCCTTGGCCCCGATGCCTATGCGCTTGAAATCAATGACCGGCAACGCTTTGAGATTCGTTTGCGGCAGCCGGATATCCCAGCGACTGCAGCAGAGCTGATCATCAACGACCCTGCCGCAGGCATCATTCTTGATATCGAAGGTCGAGCGATCGATGGCGATCGCGACCGCAAGGAAGGAGGCATAGCCCGCTATGAATACGACTTCTAAAATTACCCTGAGAACTGCTCTGGGTTTACTGGCCGGCTTATGGCTGGCCATACCCACAGCGCTGGCAGAACCCTATATTGCGGTGCGCACCGGTCAGCCTTGCGCGGCTTGCCACGTCAACCCCAGTGGCGGCGGCCTGCGCTCGAGCTATGGGTTTTACTACGGCACCCGAGAATTGCCCGCCCGGCCCGGCGCGGAAGACATGCTGGGAGGCGGTCAAATGACCGAGAGCCTGCGCTTGGGCAGCGATCTGCGCTTCAACCTCTCGCGCATCGACTACGACCAGGGTGAAGCGGTCAGCGATGCGCAGGGTTTCGACACTCACAGTGGCCAGGTTTATGTCGCACTGCAACCCAAAGATTCCCGCTTTACGCTCTATCTGGATCAGCAACTATTGCCCGGTGGCAGTCGCAACCGGGAAGCCTTCATCATGGCCCAGCTGGGTGAAAATCACACGGTAAAGGCCGGTAATTTGATTCTGCCCTATGGTCTGCGCCTTGAGGACGACAGCGCTTTTGTGCGCCAGGCATCTGGGATCAATTTCAACAACAGTGACCAAGGCGTAGAACTGGGATTGAATTACGACCAGTGGCGTTTCGATGTGGCGCTCAGCAATGGCAGTTTCAGCCAGCGCAACGAGGATCGCGATTTTCAATATCTGTTTAGAGGCGAATACCTGGCGGATCCTTGGCGTGCCGGGGCCAGCTATGTGATCAACAATGCCGAGGCCGGCCGGCGAGAAATGAGCAGCCTCTTTGGTGGCGTGAACTTTAAGGGCTATATACTGCTTTTTGAGTTCGGGCGTATTGAAGACGAGTCGATTACCAACCTGCCCGGCACCAGCCAAACCCAGGAAGTCAGTCTGATTGAGCTGAACCGAGAGGTAATTCCAGGTTACAACGTCAAGCTGACTACGGAATGGCTCGATCCTGATACCGCCATTGATGAAAACGACCGCACCCGCCATTCGGCGCTGCTGGAGTTCACGCCCTATGCTGGTATCCAGATTCGCGGCGGCTTTCGGGTGGGCGAGGATATACCGCAACGGGAAGTCGGCAACTTTGTTCGAGCCTTCGTGCAGTTGCACTGGTATTACTGAAAAAGATCAGGCGCTAAAAGTTGTACAGATAATCCAGGTATACCTGGCGCTGATCCAGTAAAAATTCGGCTGAAGAGTGCGCTCGAAAGTCCGCAAAGCGCAACTGCAGTTTATGTTTGGAAGAAAACTTGTACTGCAGTTCCAAGTCCAGTTCGCGCCCGTAGTCGCCAGGGCCGCGGTGAGGTTCGAAATGGTGAAACCGGGTCGACAATTCCCAGGGATGGGAGCGCCAATTGAGGCGTATTGAGGCGTCTTCGATACCGGCAGCGGGCGTGGTGGCAAAAACTCCGGCGAAGCCTTGAAACAAATAGGATGACCCCAGGGGCGTGGCAAAGCCTGCCCCTTCATCCGAGCCCAAAACTTCATAACGGGTCAACAGCTCCCAGGCTTGGTAACCGAGCGCCAGCTCCGTTAAATGGTACAGGGGCCGAGCCTCTTCCACTTCTCGATGTTCCTGACCGGCCAGCTCCAAAATAACCCTATAGCGCAGAGGCTGTGCTTGGTAGGAAAACCGGTAACGTCCACCCAGGGTATAGTTTGAAGTTTCCGGCTGATCCCGATTGTCAATGGCGTAACCGTAAACCACCAGCTGTGAGTAGTCCCACTCGTTCAACTCAAGGCGCAGTAAATGGCTATTGTGTCGATGCTCGCCGGCGAGACTGTAGCTCGAATCGGCGCGATAACCGGGATAAGTTTCATCCGCGATCGTATATTCATTGGGATAATAGTCTTGCTCGCTGGGCTCTTCTCGGCGAGCCTCATTCTCGACAAAAATACGCTGCGCACGCGCGATATAGGCGAAGTAAAAACGCGAACTGACTAGCACCAGACGCTCGCCGAGAAGCGCATCGAATGTCTGATCCTGCTGCCAGAAGCTATCGCTACCAATGAAACGCTGGTCGTCCCATTCAATGCGTTGACGCCCTAGCGTCAGCTCAGTCTGGTCACCCTTATAGCGCACTGCCAATTGATTCAATACCGTAGCGGGCACATCCGGAACCAGAGGTTTTCCATTCAGGCGCTGACCATCGCTATGGTCGTTCTGATAAAAAGTGCTCACATGGTCCACTTCCACCAGACTCGACCAGCGGCGATTCCAGCGGGATTTGAGCTGTAGGCGCAAAAGTATCGACGCTGCCCTGCCCGGCTCTTCCCCCACATCAATATCCACAGCCCTGGCCCGAGAGGAAAACTCCAATTTTTGCTCCGCCAATGAAGGTACGCAGATCACCCAAACGGCGACTGCCAGGGCCAAAAGAGCAAAGGGAGAAAATTTTCTTTCGACCCTACCAGTCATCGGCGTTGCCATCGTGCAGAATAGTGGCTCGGCTGATGTTATCCATTTCTTCGTAAAGTTTATCCGGCATGGGGTTTTCCCGCACATCCATATATTGCAGCGCCGGCAAGTTATAGATATCTATGTGTTCCAGTTCGTTATCGAATAAATAAATCTTCTCCAGTGCCGGCAGCTGCTGATACTGAAAGGTTTCCAGGCGATTGGAATTGGCCCGCAACTGCGTCAGTGCCGGTAGAGCGACCAGTTGCAACTGCCTGAGATTGTTGCGAAACAGATAAAGCTCCTCGAGTTTGGGCAAATCTTTCAGGCTCAGGCTCTGGAGTTGGTTGCGGGCGAGATTCAGATGTTGCAGCTCAGGCAAAGCTGAGAGTTCTGCTTTGGAGAGGGAATTGTTGTAAAGGGAAAGGATCTTTAAGCCGGTGAACTTCTCAATGCCGGCCAGCGAACCGATACCGCTGTTGTGGCATTT
>CAZKCY010000107.1:0-421 GCA_964551155.1 uncultured Marinimicrobium sp.
ATGAGCAACTACCCCCAGACCTATGTTCAAGCTACCCTCGGCGAGTTGGATGTCAGGTCCAAGGCTGATCACACTGGCAGCGCGCCGGTGGCGCCGCCTGTAAATGAAGTGCAAACCTTTGGCTTGGTGATGCAGATGGCGACCGACGAGGAATTTTTTCAATACGGTTTCGAAGCCGGCGGTCAAGTGGGGCTTGATCGGCGCCATGACCTTTTTGCGCGATTTAACGGCGACCAGTCGCGGGTCGAAATCGAAAGCCGGCTCTGGACCGCTGACCTGACCTTTGGCGGTTTTCTCAGCTACAGGCCCACAAACTGGCTGCGCGTTTATGCCTCAGCCGGTGGGATTGGTTACTGGGCTCGCGCAGATGAACCGAACTACAGTTCTGCCTCGGCCGGTGATGGCCTGAATGTAGACTTGC
>CAZKCY010000107.1:431-7588 GCA_964551155.1 uncultured Marinimicrobium sp.
GGACGATGTCGGTTTGGGCTTGTATCAGCGTGCCGGCGTCGAGTTTACCTTGGGTCGAAAGGTCAACCTCGGCCTCAGTGTTCGCAAGACCAATATGGAATTGGACTTTGGCGACTATGGCGAGCTGCGTCTCGATGAGCCCGGTGTTCAATTTACCATCGGCTACCACTTCTGATGGCATTGCAACGACGAGCCTGGCATCAATTTCTAATAGAGCGACGGGGCTGGGCGTTGCTGCCGTTGCTGGCGGCGTTTCCGCTGTTTTTTGTCGGCGGCCCAGACTGGGTGTCTCCGCCCTTGTATGGCATGGCCTGGAGCAAGGGCCATTTGGTGTTTTTCGCTCTGTTGCTGTTCTGGGTGCAGGCGTTTGTGCCATTAAAAACTCCGCTTCGCTGGCTGGCGGTAACCCTGCTGGTGGTACTCCTTAGCTTGGTCATTGAAGCTATTCAGGCTCAGGTCGGGCGCCAAGCGACATGGCAGGACGGACTGCGCAACCTGATCGGTGCCTGGCTGGGGCTTTTCTGGGGCCAGAGTGCGAATCGCTGTATTTGGCTTGGGCGGCTGGGCGCTACATTGCTATTGCTTTGGCAGGTAAATGGGCTGGTTCAAGTGGCCATCAACCATTGGCAGCGGCTGGAGCGTTTTCCGGTTTTGTCCGACTTTGAAAGTCGACGCCAGCTCGCCGACTGGGGCGGCAATATTGAGCAGGTTAAAGACCCGGTGGCCGAGGGTGAATTCAGCCTGGCGCTGCATTTGGGAACCGAGCGCTACTCGGGCGGTGGGTTAAATAATCTGGTCGGCGATTGGCGCGATTACGATTATTTGCGCTTTGAGTTATACCACCCCGGCGACGAACCTATGCCGCTCACGCTGCGCATTAACGACACTCAACACGACCGAAGTGAAGGTTTATACAAGGACCGCTTCAATCAGCGCTTATGGGCGCAACCGGGCTGGAACAGTTATCGCATTGCTTTGGAAGATGTAAGAACTGCGCCCCAAGGCCGCTCGATGAATATGGCCAGCGTTCAGCGCCTGGGTATTTTTGCTACCCAGCTTTCCAATTCCCACACAATATACCTTGATTCGGTTCGACTTGAGTAAGCTCCCCTTACTCTTCTAATCGATATTCTCAGGTTTCCGCGCTTTAATCCTAAGTCAGGCAAGTTCGCTTGCTATAGTCCTCAAAGTTTTAACAAGTTGGTCTTCTTAAGTATCCCAGCAAGAGTTTTGCGGTAAGTCGCGTCAGAAAGTTGAAATCATTAACTTAGCTGCTAGTTTTCCTATTGAACAGGGTGATAAAGGACGCAAAGTCCTGCGAAGCGCGCAAGCTAATGTGGGCTTCTTCATCAAGTCTTTGATGGCCTTTAATTAGTCTTTAAATTCCATCTTTGCATTTAAGGAGGAACAATATGTTTCGCAAAAACGCACTTCTAGCAGCTATGTTTTCATGCGCTCTGGTACCTTCGGTCATGGCGCAAAGCCCTTACGAAAAGCCTGACGACTCCTGGATCAGCATCAGCGGCACCGCGATTGCGGCCGATGAGGATTCCTTTGTGCTCGACTATGGCGAGAATACCGTCCTGGTGGAAATGGATGACTGGGACTGGTACGGCGATAACTACGGCGTGCTCGAAGGAGACAAGGTTACTGTCTATGGCGAAGTGGATGACGACCTTTTTGAAGCGACGAAAATTGAAGCTGGCAGCGTCTATGTTGAAAGCTTAGGCACCTATTTTTATGCCAACCCCGCTGATGAAGAAGGCGTCGCAGAGAACACTGCATTGTACAACCCAGTGGTTGTACCGGTCATTGAAATAGGCGAGGTTACCCTCACCGGGACCGTCACCAGCGTTGATGGGCGCGAGTTCACCGTTGACACTGGAAAGCAAAAAGTGACGGTTGATACGGTGTTTATGGGGTACAACCCTATGGACGATTTAGGCTTTCAGCAAATTGACAAAGGTGATGTGGTCAGCGTGACCGGCGATTTGGATGTAGGTACCTTTGAGAACCGGGAAATTTCCGCGGACCTTATCGTAACTCTTGATGACTCTGGCAAGAAGAAGTAATGCCCGTTATGTCACATGGCTCTCGGGTACAAGGTCCCGAGAGCTTTTTTTGTCGTTAAGTGTCATTCTCCGAAAAAGCTGCGGGCTTTCGAGAGACTTTTAATCTCGTGGCGAACGTTCCTACAAAGCCTGGGAAGTTTGAGTAAACATTAATGAGGAGAAATAATATGGTAAATCTTAAATCCGTGTTGATGGCGTTATTTTTCTGCACTATGGCCTCTGCTGCTTCGGCGCAAACCCTGGCGGAAAAAGCCGATAATGCCTGGATCACTATAAGTGGCCAGGCGGTTTCTGCGGAAAAGAAATCATTCGTTCTCGATTATGGCAAAGGCACCTTGTCCGTAGACGTGAATGACTGGAAGTGGTTTAGAAAAAACTACGATAAAGTGGACGGCCGAAATGTGACGGTTTGGGGCGAAGTGAGCGGCGACCTTTTTGAAAATGGAAAGATAAAAGCCAACAGCGTATACATTGAGAATATGGGTACTTATTTTTATGCCGGTTCCAATAAAGAAGATCCAAGTGATTTTTACAACTGGCTTCCAGCTCCTGGAGTTGATTCGGGCGCGGTGACCCTTACGGGGGAAGTTACCAACGTTAGTGGCCGGGAGTTTACCATTGCTCAAGGCGATAAGAAAATTACGGTGAGTACTCTTCAGATGGATGAAAATCCGATGGATAATCTGGGTTTTCGTCAAATCAAAAAAGGCGACCGGGTAAGCGTTACCGGCGAGCTGGATGTGGATTCCTTTGAAAGCCGAGAAATTATGGCCAAGAGAATCGTCACTCTCGATGGCAGCGGCAAGAAAAAGTAATGATTTTTATGAAACGCTCTCAGTCACTGTCGTCTGAGAGCGTTTGTATGCGCCTAACCAAACAGTCTTTGAAGAGAGAAATAGGATGCTATACAAAAAGATTCTGCTAGCGGCGTTCGTTTTCGGTGGTTTAGTGGCTGGAGCCCTGGCGCAAGATCCTGATGCGAAGGCCAATAACGCTTGGATTAGCATTAGCGGTTGGGCAATTTCAGCGGATGAAAACTCCTTTGTGCTCGATTACGGTAAGAACACAGTGGTCGTGGAGCTGAATGACTGGCAGTGGTATAGCGACAACTACGACAGGGTGGAGGATTTCAGGATAACTGTTTATGGTAAGGTGGATGACGATCTTTATGAAACCATGACCATAGATGCCCAAAGTGTCTATGTTGAGGGCGCAGAAACCTATTTTTATGCCGGTGATGCCGACCAGACAGAAGCCGATTTTTACGATTGGGCGGCACCGCGAGACATTGAAGTAGGACAAGTTACGATTACCGGTACGGTCACGGGGCTGGATGGTCGGAAATTTTCGATTGCCAGAGGTAAAAGAAAAGTGACAGTCGATACTATGGGTATGGAATCAAATCCCATGGACGACTTAGGGTTTCAGAAGATTGAACAGGGTGACGTGGTAAAGGTTATCGGTGAGTTGGAAGCCGGGTCTTTTGAAAAGCGAGAAATTGCCGCTGATAAGGTCATCACCCTGGAAAACGCAGACAGCAAAAATTAGATCCCAAGCCACCTTGTAGGAGCGGGCATGGCCAGCTCCTACAACGCATTGGGTCAAGAAGAAATTCAATCTATCCTATCTTGGCTTTGGACTTTGAGTCGACGCTCGACCAAGGCCAACACCTCCGAATTGCTCATTCCCAGCTGTTGAGCCGCGCTCACCAGTTCTTCCAAGGGCGCCTGCAGCCACTGCTCGGCGCTGTCCGAATCGATAGAGCGCGGTGCGACCTCCATCGGCTTGCCTCTTTGACGCCGCAATATACCCTCGGTTTCCAGTAAGCTGTAGGCTTTGGAAATGGTCATGGGATTGACCGCATGAGCGACCGCCAACTCGCGCACCGAGGGTAACTGATCGCCGGGCCGCAACTGGCCGCCGGCGACCATGCGTTTGATCTGGTCCACCAGTTGACGATAGATGGGTGCGCCCGCGTTGGGGTTCAGGTTGAACATGGGCGCTCCTCCCAAGCAGGAACCACACAGGCCGAAATCAGACCTCGGGTCATACCCGCCCCACCTTGTTCACGAGCAGCGAATAGTCCATGCGCAACCAGCGCTTTTTGCTCAGATAACGCGCTGCCATGGCTCCGACCAAGAATGCTGCCATTAAGCCGGCGCTGAATGCAGGCAGGGAATAGTCCCAAAAAACCATGATGAAGGGAGGAATTAACATCATCAGTAGCAGAAAACGTAGGATTGGCGTCATGAAGTGTTCCGAGGCCGTAGTCAACAGCAGCAGATAGACAACCAGTGCGCCAAACAACGGCACCAGCAGTGCCCAGAAAACCAGCCACCAGAGCGGCCGCTGATCAGCCAGCAATACAATCGAAAGCGTTAAGAACAAACTGATTGCGGGTGCCGTACTGCGAAAAAAGTGGTATTCGATTTGTTTGAACAAGGTGGTCCGGTCACCCGGCACTAGAAGCCAAAGCCGGCGAGCGTTGCCGGCCGTAGCGTCGACGCAGCCAAACAGAAAAAGCAGTGGCGCCGCGACGACTATGCCGGCCAGCGCTTCTTTGGAGGCGAGGTCGCTGCCGGCGAATCCGTATCCGTAGTTCACCAGCAATAAGATAGCCGCAAACGGAAGCCCTCCTGCCAGCGCCAGAAGACCGCCGGCCAAGATTGGGCGAGCGGACTCGAGCAACAGCACTGAGGCTGGCGATCGAACCCGCTTGCCGAGCTTCAGGCGCGGCATCAGGTAAGCAATATAGGTGAATTGAACTGATGAGCCTTGTCGATCATCGTCGCGTTGATCGAAACCATCCAGAGCTCGGGGAAGGCGGGCTCGAGCAATGCGAAGATAGAGTGCCGCCCAGAGCGCCAGTGTCAGCAGTAGAAGAACGCCGTAGAGCGGCGCCGATCCTTCGCGCCAGGCGGAAGTTGCCACGGCGGAAAACGCTTCCCCATCCCACAAAATCAGGCCAACTATCGCGAAACAGAGCACCATCGCATTCAGCCGAGTCAAAGCGCCAATAAAAATCAGCAGAGTCAAAAACGAGAGCGCTAAAATGGCAGCGCGCAACCAAGGGCTCCCGCTGGATAAATTCTCATGTCCAAGCATCGCGGGAGCGATCATCAGGCTCCAGAGAGTGATCAAGGCCCAGAAGATCAGCGTCAGGCGCCATGCCAACACTCCCGTCAGTGCCATGGTCTTACGCGCGAACAGCATGGAAAAGCGAACATGAAAGTTGCACAGGGCTAAAGAGTACAGAATGGCTGCTAAGGGATAGAACAGTGTAGCGAGCTGGACTTGATCCGTTAAATACAGCCCAAGAGAGATTACGCCGCTTGGGACAAGCAGCAGAACAATTAGGTAAGAAGGAATATTGGGAAGCGCCAGCCAGCGCAGCAGGTAGAAATACTGGGAAGCGGTACTCATGACTGCATCTCAGCTTGGCGCAGCGGTTGCGTTGCCAAGGGAGCTGAGGGCTGGTTGAAATACAGGAAGATGTCTTCCAGCCCCAGATAATCCACCTCGAGTTCCGCGCCGACCTGTTCGGCCAGTACTTGGGCTTTGAGCACATCCCAGTCCCGGCATACCAGCCAGCCACCGCGCTCCGCACTGCCCCAGGCCAGCAGGCCTTCCAGTTGCGGACGTTGAAGCGGTTCTTCTGCGACCACTCTTACCCGTACCACCGACTCCTTGAGCTCATCCAAACCGCCATCCCAAGTCAGGGTGCCGCCTTTGAGCAGCCAGACCCGGTTGGCGACCCGTTCAAGGTCGCTGATGATGTGGGAAGAAAATACAATTGCGCGCTTTTGGTCGGCGGCGACATCCACCAGCTGCTGCAAAAACTGGCGCCGGGCGATGGGGTCGAGGGCGGCTACCGGCTCGTCCAGCACCAGCAGTTCAGGCTCGTGCGCCAGCGCCAGTACTATGCTGAGCTTCTGGCGCTCGCCAATAGACATTTTGCGCGCCAGGCGTTCGAGCGGGATTTCCCACTCGGCGCAGAGTTTTTCCACCAACTCCTGGTTCCAGTGCCGACGCAGCGACCGATACAGTTTCAAGTGGTCTTTGCCGTTCATCATCGACAGTAACTCGTCCCGCTGGGGCACAAAACCTATGCGCTGTTTGTTGGCGGCGCTCAGTTCGGTGGCCGTTTCGCCCCAAAGGCGAATCTGCCCGAAGGCCGGGTAGCCGAAGCCCAGCAGAGTTTCCAGCAGCGTGGTTTTGCCGGCGCCGTTTTTCCCGACCAGGCCGATAACATCCCCTGGCGCTATGACGGCGTTGATGTCATTTAGGATGGTTTGTCCCTGCAACTGGCGCTGCAGTCGCTCGATCTGCGCGATGAGTTGGCTGTGTGTCTTCATCGGTTTCCCTGCCTTGCTGTGAGCTTATGGTCGCATTCAGACGATCTTGTGTGTCACCTAAGTGTATCAATACACTAATACACATATTGAAGTCTGACAAGTATTTTTTGACAGCAGCCCCAACCGAACGACTATGCTGTGTAAAAGGGAGCCGTTCTTGTTGATTTGCCCGAAGCGGCCAGTTTGGTCGGCATTCCGGCCGGGATTTTAGTATCGATAGGGCGGGCTAGTTTAGAAATTACGCCCGCGAACGCCTATAAAACTGCGTATCTTTAAGCACCACTGCCTTCAGTGGTAATAACCCATAGCTCGTTAAAACTGGATTATTCACTGCATGACTGTAGAAATCGCGCTCGTATTCCTGATCATTGCATGCGCGCTCTATTCCTTCGCTACCGAGAAGCTACCGGTTGATGTGACTGCACTCGCTATCCTTGTGACGGTCATGGCGATACCGATTGTTTTTCACTCGGAGTGGCTGATGGAGCGGGGCGTCAACCTCAAAGCCGCCTTTCCGACGGTACCCGAGAGTCTTTCCGGCCTTTCAAGTACGGCTACCGTTACCGTGCTTTGCATGTTCATATTGTCCGGGGGTATACAGCGCTCGGGCATGGTTCACTTGCTGGCCAAGAAGGTATTGCCGATGGTGGGCAATTCCGAACTGCGGCAGATCGTTATCGTAGGCGGCATGATCGGCGTAGTCTCCGGGGTGATCAACAATACCGCTGCG
>CAZKCY010000108.1:0-7551 GCA_964551155.1 uncultured Marinimicrobium sp.
TGCCCACCGCCGGTCAGCCACCCTACCCGGCCATGATCGGCGTGGGCGGCTCCAACCTGGACAACGAATATTTGGCCAGCCAGGGAATCGCGGTAATCACCTTCGACAACAACGGCATGGGCGCGCAGAACGGGCTCGACTCTCGGGGCAATGGCAAATTTTTCGATCTGTATGGCAGCGACCACCCAGCCAGTTCACTCACCGCCTGGGCCTGGGGCATCAGCCGGCTGATCGATGTGATCGAAACTTCGGATCAGGCGCTGATCAATGTAAACCGGCTGGGCGTGACCGGCTGCTCCCGCAACGGCAAGGGCGCGCTGCTTGCCGGCGCGCTGGATGAGCGTATCATTCTGACCATTCCCCAGGAGGCCGGCGCCGGCGGCTCGGCCAGCTGGCGGGTTTCCCAGGCTCAGGCCAAGGCGGGCATGAACGTGCAAACTCTGAGTCACGCCGCCAACGAACAACCCTGGTTCCGCGCCTCCTTCGACGAAAACTTCGGCGGCGACAAAGTCACTCATCTGCCCTTCGATCACCACCAGGTCATGGGCATGGTGGCACCGCGCGGCTTGCTGGTATTGGACAACGACATAGAGTGGCTGGGCCCGCTGAGCGGCTATATTGCTACCTCGGCGGCGAAAGAAATCTACGCCGCTCTGGGCGTGCCGGAAAACATCGCCTACTCGGAAAACGGCGGCCACCCCCACTGCCAGCTTCCTGACCACCAGCAAGATATTTTTCAGGCTTATGTGCAGAAGTTTCTGCTCGATGGTCACGGCGCAACAGAGATCATGCGCTCGACCAAAGGCAGCCCGGAAGACTTGGCCGAATGGGTCGACTGGAGCACCCCCAAGCTGAACTGATTTCGTCCAATTCCCGCTCGATACGGATGCTCTCTTGGAGATTCCCTATCGAGCAGGAGCTCGGGGAAAGAACAAGCTCGCACCCGATTTTTAAACGTCTTTGGTCACTTTAAAAAAGCGGTTTCGAGCCGATTGACTGATCGCCACCACGGCCGGATGGCGCAACTGGCGCTCTACCGAAATGGCGTAGTAGCGGTAAACCACTTCGTGAGCAACCCCTGCGACCGACACACCATGCTGCCTCGCAACCTGAGCTTCAATTACCTTGGGTGCGGGAAACAGGCCATAGCCCTCCTGGCCGAAAGCCTTCATTAAGCCCGAATCGTCAAACTCCCCTTTTATGCGCGGTGCCAGATTGTGTTGTGAAAACCAACGCTCCAGCGCCGGGCGTATCGCACTGTCGGGCCCGGGCAGCAGCATCGGCATGCCGTCGAGCGATTGCGGAAAATTTTGCCGAACCTGATGCACCAGTTCGGGCGTGCCGTAGAAGGCGGTGGCGCTTTCACCCAGCAAGTGGCTGAAGCCTTTGACATCGAGATCCGAGTGCAAAGGCCGGTCCGCAATAACCAAGTCGATATTGTGAATCGCAAGATCGGCGAACAGCAGTTCGAGCCGATCCTCCACGCATTTCAGTCGAATCGGCTCGGGCAGATGAATAGCGGGTGCCAGCAGCTGGTAAGCGAGGGTTTTCGGAATCACATCCGAGACACCCACACGAAACAGCAAATCTCCTTCGCGCTGGCGCCCTTTTACCAGAGCTTCCAAATTGGCGCCTATGCGAAAAATGTCTTCCGCGAGGGAAAAGGCCAGCTCGCCGGCCGGCGTCAACTTCAGCCGCCGACCGCTGCGCAAAAAGAGCTCTGTACCCAACGACTGAGTGAGTTCGCTGATCTGACCACTGATGGTTTGGGGAGTGACATGAAGTTGTTCGGCGGCCCGGGTCACGCCGCCGTACTTAGCAACGTTCCAAAAGTAATAGAGCTGCTTGTAATTGAGCATTGGCGCCTTTATCAGTTTAAGCCGAACTTTAACCAAAGAATATTCGAATTATCTTTATGGATCAAGGCGCTCATAATGCGAAGGAATTGTCACTTAAGCCCCAGTGTGCCGCCCGCTCGGCGCCTAGAGGCAGCAAGTAATGAGACTTCGAATCAAGCTGAAAAGGGTTGGAAACAGTGCTTTTTAAAGCCACGCCTGATTTACCCGGCACCGCCGCCGAACCGAGGGAGGCGCCGCCAGCCCCCTCCGAGATTGAGCGGGCAGCAGCAGTTCTAGCCAACGGCGGCTTAGTCGCCTTTCCAACCGAGACAGTCTACGGCCTGGGCGCCGATGCGGAAAACGAGGATGCAGTCTCACGCATATTCGCCGCCAAAAGGCGTCCGACAAGTCACCCCCTGATATTGCACCTGGCCTCGCCGGCAATGATCGAGCGCTATGCCAGCTCGATCCCAGAATCGGCTTGGAAGCTTGCAGAGTCTTTTTGGCCTGGACCTTTGACGCTCATTCTCAAGCGCAACCAGGGCGTCTCGGATCTGATCACCGGTGGACAAGACACAGTAGGCCTGAGGGTGCCGTCCCATCCTGTGGCCCAAGACCTTCTGGGGACCTTCGGCAAAGCCGTTGCCGCGCCTTCGGCCAATCGCTTCGGCCGCATCAGCCCAACAAGGGCCGAGCATGTGGTCAGCGAACTCGGCAACAGCGTCGAGCTGATTCTCGACGGCGGCTTATGCACTGTCGGTCTTGAGTCAACCATACTGGACCTGAGTCGCGAAACACCGGCCCTGCTGCGCCCCGGCGCGATCACCCCGAAAATGCTTGCCGAAGTATTGGGCCAACTGCCGGACGCCGCCGGAGACAACAAACCTAGGGTTCCCGGCCAAATGGCGAGCCATTATGCGCCCCGCACTCCAATGCATTTGGTGGACCCGGAAGACTTAGCCAAGCTTTCCCTTGGCTTGGATACCGGCGGCACTCTGGCCGTTATGGCCTTTGGTCCCCCGCCCGAAGCCTTACCGCCGGAAATATGCTGGCGGCTTATGCCTTCAAAACAAAGCGATTACGCCCGCAGCCTCTACGCCTACCTGCGGGAAGTCGATGACCAAGGGCACGCCTGCCTTCTGGTGGAGCGCCCGCCGCTCACGCCGGACTGGAACGCGGTCCAGGATCGTTTAGCGCGGGCAGCCAGCCGCCCCTGCTGAGATCAAAAAGGAGAAATTGATATGAGTCTGTGGTTGTTGGTTCGAGATACGCAAGAGGTTGATGCGGCCTACTCTCAAGCCAGGGAAATGTTGACCTGGGCCGGGCGAAATGGCGCTGTGGCCGCCTCAGCGGAGATAGACGGAATTTGGGTCAGTGCCGACATGGCCGCACAGCCGCCTGCCGTATTGTCCAGCCGCGACGAATCCGGGCAAAAGAAACGATTCCGCATTCAGGAAACCAGCGGTCCCGCCGGCATTTGGCTGCTGTGCCGAATCGAGGCCGATGAGCCCGGGCAAACCGCGGATTCTGCCAGTGTCATCCAGGCGCTACTGGCTGCCTGTGAAGAGGCCACTAGTCAGCCGCATGAGCGATCAGTACCCGTCCTATCGGCTTTGATCGCCTCCGCAGAGAAAAAAGCCTCAGCCTCGGCCCCGTCTCTTACTCTGGTGAAGAAATGAGTCTTGTCTCACCCGCCAGGCTCGCGCGCCTTCAAAGCTTAAGCGGGTTAGGTATTCAACAAGCTCCCACTCAAGGTTAACGCTACTCGCTTGAAACGCTGTTCAAGCGAGCCTGTGATGTTTCAATCGTTCTATAAAAACGAACTATTTGTCAAAAAATATGCATTTAACTTATCTTTAATAAGTGTATATCGTGGCTCAACCTTAGTTAACGGAACCAATAAAGGAGCAAGCCTTGTCGCCCTACCTACTTTCGTATTTGCCACCGGCGGTACTACTCTTGGGAGCTGTCGCCGCCTTTGTTCTCCCGCCAAACCACCTGCGCCTGACCGCGAAGCTGGCCGAAGCAACGGCCCTTGTCGCCTTTCTGTTCGCCATCCTGGCAGGCGTGGCTCTGGTTCTCCATGGCCCCGGCACCGGCTCATTGCTCGCTATGGGCGGAATCGGTCTGTCTGCTCGGCTCGATTCGGTAAGTGCCGTCATGCTGCTATTGGTGTCTTTTGTGGGCTGGGTAGTGTTGCGCTATGCGGCCACTTACATGAAAGGCGAGCCGCGCCACGGGGTCTTCACCGGCTGGCTGTGCGCGACTCTGGTCGCCGTATTGCTGCTGGTACAGGCCGGCAATCTGGTGCAGCTGATTGGCGCCTGGATCGCGATCGGCATTTTCCTGCACCAGCTGCTGCTCTTTTATCCGGATCGTGCCCCGGCTCAGCGCGCCGCACGCAAGAAAGAGGTAACCGGCTGGATCGGCAACACCGCCCTTCTTGGCGCGGGCCTGCTGTTGGCGGCCGGTTTTGGTACCGGGGATATTGCCGCCATCAGTGAAGCCATCCGGGCCGGCAATATTCCGGGGACTGTACCCTGGGCGGCGGCGCTGATCGCGCTGGCGGCACTGGTGAAATCAGCGCAGTTTCCGCTCCACAGCTGGCTGACCGAGGTTATGGAAACTCCTACCCCGGTATCGGCACTGCTGCATGCCGGGGTCATCAACGCGGGCGGCTTTCTGCTGATTCGCTTTGCAGACGTCATGCTGGCTGCGCCGGGAATCCTGGCGGTACTGGTAATGATTGGCGGCTTCACCGCCCTGCTGGGCGGGCTCACCATGCTAACCCAACCGACGGTCAAGACCTCGCTGGCCTGGTCCACCATCGCGCAAATGGGCTTCATGATTCTGCAGTGCGGCCTGGGCTTGTTTGCCATAGCGCTGCTGCACATCGTTGCCCACTCGCTCTACAAAGCCCACGCCTTCTTGAGCGCTGGCGGAGCGGTGGAACAGGTTGCCAAAATCCGTCGCCCCGGTCCCATAGCGATTCCCGATGGCGGTGCCGTGGCGCGCTCCTTCCTGGTGGCACTGCTGCTTTATGGCCTGGTGGGCGCAGTGTTCGGCTTCGATGGCAAGTCGCCCCAGGCGATCGCCTTGGGCGCGGTTCTGATCCTGGGTGTGGCCTATTTGCTGGCCCAGGGGCTCGCCGATACCGCACCCAGAATGCTGACTCAGCGCACCGCCCTGTATTCGGTGATTGCGGGGGTGGCGTATTTCGCGCTGCAAACCGGCGCCGAGTGGCTGACTCAAGCTACGCTGCCGCCCACTCCGGATCCGAGGCCACTCGAATGGGCTCTGCTCACGCTGGTGGTTCTGAGCTTCGGCCTGGTAGCGATCGCCCAGGCTATGTTTCCGCTCTGGGCCTACCATCCGGCGGCGGCAGGTTTGCGCGTGCACCTCTCCAATGGCCTGTACATTAACGCCGTGTTCGACCGGCTTCTCGACGGTTGGACACTTCGTCGTCTACCCCGCAAAGCAAAAGGGGAGTCAGCAAAATGACAAATCCTGTTAGCACCACCACTCAGCATGCCAGAATCCAGGGCGCCGCCGCGGCTGCGGTGGCGAACATCCCGCCGCTTTGGCCGCTGGACTCGAGCGTCGCGGTCAATCCTTTCCTGGGCCAAACCCACCTGGATTTAGCCACCACGGGCGCGCGCCTGGCCCGGGTTGCCGGCGTCTCCATTACCATGCCGCGCGCTTGGTATCGGGAGCGAATCCTCTCCGGCACAATCAGCGATCAAGATTTGGAAGCTGCCCTGGCGCAAGCGCCCGAAAACCTTCGCCCCGCCGATCTGGCGAGCCTGAAAGAGGCCGCGGCAAAGGATAGGCCCAAAGCTCAAGCGCTGCCGACGGTGGCCGAGTTGGCGGCCCGCGAGGCGGGCACCGACTGGCCGGCGTTTTTAGCCGAGCGCTTTGGCGCCTGGGCTGCGGCTTATTTCGATCAGGGCCAGGCGCTCTGGGCGGCGCCTCGCGGAACCAGCGCCTATGCCGCTTGGCGCGCCTTCGCGAGCCGCGATCTCACGCCGGAAATCGGCGGGGTCAAAGGCTTTGCCGCCCATGTCACCAACGCGCCGGAAAGCGCCGAAGAGGTTATCGCTCGTGCGGTGGAGCGCCTCGGTCTGGAGCTGGAGTCGCTCGAAACTTACTTTCACCAATTGCTCATGACTCTCGGCGGCTGGGCTCAGTCGGCCCGCTACCGGCTTTGGCAAGCCGAGCTGAACGGCGAAACGGACAATACTACCCGGGACTTTCTGGCCATTAGACTGCTGTGGGAAGAGGCTTTGTTTAACCAGTATCAGGAAGAAATCGCCCGAGAATGGCAGGCTGTGGTGGCGGCCCACGCCACGCCGCCCAAGGCGGACGCCGAAGCCATCCTTGACAGCATACTGCAGGAAGCCGCCGAACGATCCTCTCAACGGGCCCTCGCCGATACCTTGGCGGCCGGTTCAGCGGCCGGGTCCGACACTCGTCCGACCCTTCAGGCCGCCTTCTGCATTGATGTGCGCTCGGAAGTCTTCCGCCGGGCACTGGAATCGATGGATCCCGGTATCCGCACCCACGGCTTTGCGGGCTTTTTCGGTATTCCCGCGGCGCACCGCCGCTTTGCCTCGGATGTCTCGGAACTGCGCCTGCCGGTGCTGCTGAAACCCGCCGTATCCAGCTGCGCCACCGGGGCGGAGCAAGTCGAAGCCGACCTGGCGAGCCGTTACAAAGCGCGGGCCGTAAGAGCCTGGAATCGCTTCAAACTCGCCGCCGTCTCCTCCTTCGCGTTCGTCGAAGCGACCGGGCCGCTCTATGTCGTCAAATTGGCGCGCGACTCACTCGGTCTTGAAGCCCGGCCTCTGCCCAGAGACCCGGCGCCGCGTTTTGATCCCGCGCTCGATTCCGAAACCCGTATCGATACGGCGGAGAAAATTCTGCGCGCCATGTCGCTGACCAAAAACTTCGCGCGCCTGGTGCTGTTGACCGGCCACGGTGCGCGCGTGGTCAATAACGCTCACGCCAGCGCCTTGCATTGTGGCGCCTGTGGCGGTTATTCGGGCGAGGTCAACGCCCGCCTGCTTGCGCAACTGCTCAACGACTCGGCCGTCCGACAGGCGTTGGTCGGGCGCGGCATCGACATACCGGAAGACACTTTGTTTGTCGGCGCTCTGCACGATACCACCACCGATGCGGTCGCCATTTACGATGAGGATCAGCCGTCGGCGGAGCACGCGGCCGATCTCGATCAGGCCCGCGCGCTTCTGGCCCAGGCCGGAACCATGACCCGCACCGAACGCGCGCTGCGCCTGCCGGGAGCGAACGGGGAGCGGCAGGTGAGCAAACGCAGCCGGGACTGGGCCGAAATTCGACCGGAATGGGCGCTGGCAGGCTGCAAAGCCTTCATTGCCGCGCCCCGCGCGCGCACTCAAGGCAAAAACCTGGAAGGTCGCGCCTTTCTGCACGACTACGATTGGCGCCAGGACGAAGGTTTCGGTGTGCTGGAACTCATCATGACCGCGCCGGTGGTGGTCGCCAGCTGGATCAGCCTGCAGTACTACGGCTCGACCGTGGCGCCCCGGGCCTTTGGCGGCGGCAACAAGCTACTGCACAACGTCGTGGGCGGCATGGGCGTGGTCGAGGGCAATGGCGGCGTTTTGCGCCCCGGCCTGCCCTGGCAGTCGGTGCACGATGGGGAAAACTTGGTGCACGAACCGCTGCGCCTGGCGGT